>JBDSEJ010000327.1:0-1991 GCA_039920105.1 Candidatus Nitrotoga sp.
CGTAAGGTCGCTGTATTGGGCGCAGGGGTAATGGGCGCGCAGATTGCCGCGCATTTGATCAACGCCAATGTGGAAACGCTGCTGTTCGAGTTGCCTGCTAAAGAGGGTGATCCTAATGGCAACGTAATCAAAGCACTTGAAGGTTTGAAGAAGCTCGAACCCAGTCCATTGGCATTACCTTCCAAGCTGACCTGCATCCAGCCGGCAAATTATGAGCAGCACCTCGAATTATTGCGTGGCTGTGATCTGATAATTGAAGCGATTGCCGAGCGCGTCGACTGGAAGTCAGATCTTTACCTCAAAGTTGCCCCCTATCTTGGCGAAGACTGTATTTTCGCCAGCAATACTTCCGGGTTGTCTATCAACGAACTGTCTCAGGCGTTTCCAGAAGCGCAGCGTCATCGATTCTGCGGAATTCACTTCTTTAACCCGCCGCGCTACATGCATCTGGTCGAGCTGATTTCCTGCACCGATACTGACGCTGCGCTATTGGACAGTCTGGAAGAGTTTCTACTCTCCACTCTTGGCAAGGGTGTGGTGCGTGCCAAAGACACACCCAATTTTATCGCCAACCGCATAGGTGTGTTTTCTCTACTGGCCACGCTGCATCATGCACAGCGACTGGGACTGGGCTTCGATACTGTAGATGCCTTGACCGGTCGTTATTTGGGGCGTCCTAAAAGCGCTACTTTTCGCACCATGGATGTGGTTGGGCTGGATGTGTTCGCACATGTGGTCGACACTATGCACAATAACCTTGCTGACGATCCTTGGCACAAATATTTTGTGCAGCCGGACTGGCTCGGCAAGCTGATAGAGGAGGGCGCGCTGGGGCAAAAAACCAAGCGTGGTGTGTATCAGAAAATCGATAATAAAATTCATGTTTTCGATCTGGGTTTGCAGTCTTATCGCTTGTCGGAAGACAAGATTGATGATGAGGTAAAAAACATACTGCGCGAGCGAGATTGGGCGAAAAAGCTAACCGCCTTGCGAGCCAGCGCGCGTCCGCAAGCGCTGTTTCTGTCGGCGATGTTTAGTGATTTATTTCACTATTGCGCGGTACATTTGGAAGGCATCGCCAACAATGCGCGCGATCTGGATTTTGCCATGCGCTGGGGTTTTGGCTGGGACAATGGACCGTTCGAAATCTGGCAGGCGGCAGGTTGGCAAAATGGTGTGAGTTGGCTTAACGAGGATATCGCAGCGGGTTGGTCAATGTCGTCAGCACCGCTGCCAGACTGGGTAACAGATACAACACGTAATGAGGTGCATGGGTCACAGGGTTCATACTCACCCGGCAACAACCAATATCAAGCTCGATCGACGTTACCGGTGTACGGTCGTCAGGCGTTTCCAGACCGATTGCTGGGTGAAGCAACCCAATTTGGGGAAACTATTTTCGAGACCGAAATGGTCCGTATGTGGCACACCGACAGCGATATTGCCATTCTGAGTTTTAAATCCAAGATGCATATTATCAGCAGCGAATTGCTGGACGATATTCTGCGCGCGCTGGACGAGGCCGAAGAAAACTGGCTTGCATTAATCATTTGGCAGACCGAATCCCCATTCTCTGCCGGTGCCGATTTGCTGCAACTGATGCAAGGGGTACAGAAAGTTGGCGAAGAACAATCCGGTGGGTTTTTCGGCAAGTTTAAAGGCGCGATGCAGCGTGTTAAATATACCGTGGCGGGCGGCGGCGGATTAAGCGAGATCGTTAATGCGGCAACCGGTAATGTCCCGCATGTTGAAGATGTGATCATAAAATTCCAGTTGGTGACGCAACGTTTGAAATATGCGCAGGTGCCTACTATTGCAGCAATAGATGGTCTCGCGTTGGGCGGCGGTTGCGAAATTGCGATTCATTGCACACGTATAGTTGCTGCGCTGGAAAGTTATATCGGGCTGGTAGAAACGGGCGTTGGCCTGCTGCCTTCCGGAGGCGGCTGCAAAGAAATGGCGCAACGCGCGGCGGTGGAAGCAAAAGGCGG
>JBDSEJ010000328.1:0-5869 GCA_039920105.1 Candidatus Nitrotoga sp.
GCCGCAAAAATGGCAGCGGGTCTGGGCGCTAGTGTCACCATCCTCGACATTTCACTAGAGCGGCTACGCCATCTAAGCGATGTTATGCCAGCTAACGTACAGTTAGTTTTATCAAATCGATACAATCTTCTGGAACAGATTGCTACCGCCGATCTTGTTATCGGCGGGGTATTAATCACCGGAGCCATTGCTCCCAAGTTGATACGCTACGATGATCTCAAGAGCATGCGCCAAGGCTCGGTGATAGTAGATGTAGCAGTGGATCAAGGCGGCTGCATTGAAACAACCCATCCCACCACACACGAGAACCCAATTTATGTGATCGAGGGTGTAATTCATTATGCTGTTGCGAATATGCCCGGTGCCTTGCCACGAACCTCCACACTGGCGCTAACCAATGCAACTTTGCCTTACGTGCTGCAATTGGCAAATAAAGGCTGGAAGCAGGCACTTAAGAATAACGCTGCCTTGCGCAAAGGGCTCAATATTGTGAATGGAAAAATAACTCATCACGCTGTTGCGAAGGCATTCGGGATGCATGTCCACGCACCCGAAAATTTTCTCGATTAATCGCTGGCTTACTAGCCTTCAGCCAGCGACTTAATCGGGCTGGGGGTCGTGGCAAGTTGTGCGACAGCCTCACCCTCATGGAACATCCATAATGTACCCGGCATCATGACGTGCCATGACTCATTGTCAGTAAGCGGCACGGTGGCGATGATCGCCACGCGATCATTAGGCGTGGTCACGTGGCTGAAATCGACAGTCATATCCTCGTCTTTGAGATGCGCCACATTGAATGGGCTGTGGCGGACAAGGTAATTCAACTCAGTAGAACAATGCGCGAACAAATATTCGCCGTTAGACAACAAATAATTAAAGATGCCCATACCAGCCAGCTGATCGGTTAACTCATGCAATGTGGCAAAAAGGACGTCACGCGTGGGCGGTGTGTCATTAAAACGAAGTCTCAGGTTTTGCAGCAGCCAGCAAAAAATACGTTCACTATCTGTATTTCCCACAGGAACAAATCCACCATATAACCCGGGTTGAAATTGCGGCAAATTACCGTTGTGGGCAAAAACCCAGTACTGTCCCCACAGCTCGCGTACAAACGGATGGGTGTTTTCCAACGATACCAAGCCTTGTGTCGCCTTACGAATATGCGCAATGACGTTAAGGGAATGGATAGGATAGTTGCGCACCAGTTTAGCGACAGGTGATTGGGCTGATGGTTTTGGATCTAAAAATAGCCGTACGCCCTTACCCTCGAAAAAAGCTATGCCCCAGCCATCAGCATGTATCCCCGTTTCTCCGCCCCTTTTCTGGAAGCCGGTGAACGAGAAACAAATATCAGTGGGTACATTGCAGTTCATGCCTAGCAGTTCGCACATATCTCAATTCCTGATCTAGCCAAATTGGAAGTGTATTGCATCTATGCATGATGTGCATATTCCAGGTACTGATCGTGCTGACTCTGCTAACTTCCTATTTTTAAAAATAGTGACACTAGACTGGGGCGGTCATTGGGAGACAGCCATTGATTAGAGTCCGTCTGTTGATGCGGGACATTATTGAATTACTACAGAGAGATGTAGCCATGAGAAAATCCAGTAACCCGTCTGAACAACCGTCGAACAGAGTCTTAAATCAAGATCCAGTTCGCAAATAAATGACTACTCTCTGTTCAATTCACTAAACAGCGTTCAGTTGTTCCAGCAATCCACGTATTTTTAGCGGATCATTGGCGCGTAATATTCTTTGCGTCAGCGTTACAATATCTGGCAGGTTAGTGGTTAGAACGCACTGTTTAACGCAGAGCAGTTGCGCCGGATTCATGGAGAATTGACGCAAGCCAAGACCAAGCAGCAGACGAGCGTATTCGGCATTACCTGCCATTTCTCCGCACACCGAAATCGGAATGCCAGCCCTATTGGCGTTACCAATAACGTGCGCCAGCAAGTACAAAACAGCAGGATGCAACGGATCATACAAATGGGCCACTTCCTCATCTGTTCGGTCTATTGCCAGCGTATACTGGATTAAATCATTGGTGCCGATTGAAAGAAAATCCAATTTCTTGATGAACACATCAAGCACCAGAGCGGCTGCTGGAATTTCTATCATGCCACCAATTTGTACTTCACGATTATAGGGGATGCCCTCATCATCCAAACTTCGCTTGGCATTGGCGATGAATTGCAGGGTCTGATTTATCTCCGACACACCCGAAAGCATGGGAATCAGTATTTTTACGTTACCGAAGTGCGAGGCGCGTAGCAATGCACGCAATTGAGTAATAAATAATTGCGGCTCGACCAAACACAGCCGAATAGCGCGCAGTCCCAATGCGGGATTGCTGGCAACACGTTGAGCGCCAGCAAGCTGTTTGTCAGCACCGAGGTCGAAGGTCCGAATGGTCACAGGCAGACCTTTCATTTCTTCTGCCACAGTGCTATATGCTACAAATTGTTCTTCTTCATCCGGCAGGACATCACGGTTGAGGAACAGAAATTCACTGCGAAATAACCCTATGCCGGTCGCGCCATATTCATAAACTTCCGCCAAATCGGTGGGAAACTCAATATTCGCGTGCAACTCGATGGCTGTACCGTCCAGTGTGTTGGCAGGCGTGGTTTTGATACATTTGAGTTTCTCTAGTTTTTCTTCCCAATGGCTCTGAAGCAGTTTGTATTCGACAAGCACTTGCTCATCCGGATTAACAATTACGACACCTTGCCTCCCATCCACGATGAGCAAATCGTTCTCACGCATCAACTGGCGCGCACGATGCAAACCGACCACACATGGTGTGCTCATACCCCGCGCTATAATGGCGGTGTGCGAGGTGGCACCGCCCAAATCGGTGAGGATACCGGCAAAATGATGCGATTTCAGTTGGATCAGGTCCGCCGGACTGATATCGTGCGCTACCAAAATCATTTTCACGCCAGGCACGGTGGCAGGCGGCAGATAGCCCGGCTGGCCGGTAAGCTTCTTGAGCACGCGCTCAACAACTTGCACTACGTCAGATTTACGCTCTCG
Source organism: Candidatus Nitrotoga sp. (assembly GCA_039920105.1). Lineage (GTDB taxonomy): Bacteria > Pseudomonadota > Gammaproteobacteria > Burkholderiales > Gallionellaceae > Nitrotoga. Next base: position 3,046 of record JBDSEJ010000328.1, read on the forward strand.
CAAATAGGCGTCTTCAAACGCCTCAAATTGAGCCACCAGAGCATCCATCTGAATTTTGAGTGCCCATTCTGCATTGCATTGATCGTGCTCTATCATTTTGCGAGACGCCAAGTCGATGTGCTCATCGGCCAAAATCATCAAATGCAGATCGAGAAATGCATCGAACTCGGCAGCTGCATATAACGGACGATTGTTACGCAATTCGGCCAATTCCTGACGCGTGGTTTCCAACGCAGCGTTGAAGCGCGCAACTTCTTCAGGCACCAGATACTTGGGCAGAACATAGTGAATAACCTCTAACACAGTATGCGAAAGAAGATGGGCATAGCCGATGGCAATCCCACTGGAGACTGGAATGCCATGCAAGGTAAAACTCATTCACCTTCCCCGAAATAATCATTAATCAGGGCAACGATTGCATCCATCGCCTCCCTTTCATTTTCGCCACTGGTTTCGATGTTAATGGTGCTCCCTTTGGCAGCGGCCAGCATCATTACACCCATAATACTTTTTGCGTTTACACGTCTACCTGCACGTGACATCCATACCTCGCAGGGAAATTTTGAGGCGAGCTGAGTCAGCTTGGACGAGGCGCGCGCATGCAAACCCAGCTTATTAATGATTAACGCATCTTGATTCAACATAACATTCCTCATAACTATCCATTGCAACAATACAATCACGCCCGCATTCCAGCGACTTTTGAGCGACTTCGGCCAGTGGCTTGTGGCTATTGCAAACTGCGCGCAACAGCATCGGCAAATTTACTCCGGCCACACCTAATACACGTCCAGGCTCAGACAACCGCCGACCGATATTGCACGGGGTCGCTCCAAACATGTCTGATAACACCAACACACCTTCCCCTGTGTCCAACTGCTTCATGAGTTCCCGCCCTTCCTGTTCTTTCAGCTGTGGGTCGTCATCCGCCAAAACAGACAACACTTTCAAGTTGGACGCAACATTGCCCCTGACATGCCGTACGCAATCCACCAGGCTGTCACCGAGACCGTTGTGGGTTATCAATAAAATTCCAATCACTTAAGTAACTCCTACGATAAACATCAAGTAATATAAAACAATCATGCAGCAACGCACTAATTATAAATTGCACAATAGCTTAGTATGAATACGGTTCTGCTTGGCCGCAATTATGGCTCAACCATGCTAAGAGTTGTTTTGGCTGTGAATTCGAGCCGCTTCTGTAGTTCGGCGGTAAGATGCACCATACCACTGTGGTCAATCAACATTGCTTCGGTTAAATTCATTTTTTTCGCTGCACTTCTCCAGCCTTGGATTCCGGAAATAAATAAAGGTTTAGATGCAACATCAGATAACACACCGGCACGCGCACCATGCGTCAGCACGGTAACTGCCTGCACACCCTGTACCGGCTTTCCGTTACGCGGGTCGATCAGGTGGCAGTAACGTTTATTGCCCACCAAAAAATAGCGCTGATAATCACCCGAGGTCCCGATAGCCTCACCGTCATGCAATTCCAGTGTAGCAATCGGTCCCGGATGACGCGGATGCTGGATGCCGACGCGCCAGGAACGTGAGCCATGCTTTCCTATCGCCAGCACATTGCCGCCGATATTGATCAGCGCATTGCGAATTCCCTGCTGCTTCAACAATATCGCGGCACGATCCAGAGCATAACCTTTGGCATACCCACCCAAATCGAGTTGTACTGCAACATTGCGACTTCCAATCCGCCCTCCTTGCCCGTCAATGTCAGGAGGACTGATTGAAAAATCAATATCGCTCATCTGTGGATGTTCAGCAACCAGAGCAGCAAGCTGGTTATCATCCGGCAACATAGGCTTGAATTCGCTGGAATGAAAGCCCCATAGCTTTACCATGCTACCAATGGCTGGATTAAACAGCCCCCCGGACTGCGCGGAAAGCTGGGCAGCATCCTTCAGCATTGAGATAAGCTCAGATCCAACCTCGCTGCTCTTTCCCTTGGCAAGGGCAGCATTCAACTCACTTAACGCGCTGGGTTGCCAGGCATGCAAAAGATCATGCAGTCGCCGAAGCTCAAGCATTACAGACGACACTGACTGTTTGGCAAGCGCTTCGTCTTCGCCATACACGCTTACTTCAACAAGCGTACCAAACACATAACCTTGTTCCTGATATAACGGCTCCTTACCGCAGGCGGAGAGAAGAAATATAAGCGAAATCGGAAAAAAAAATGCAACAAGCCATCGCACGTAAACAGTAACTTTACAAACACAAAAGCGCAGAGAACTGCCTGAGATAGTGGCAGATTTTTTATCAGTCTCAATCCAAAAAAAAGCCTGTGTAGCCTGCCCTTTTTTCAATCTCTGCCTCTGCCCCTTTGTGATAAAAAAAGCTTGAATCACGTATCCATTTCTTCAAGCTCTAATGCCGCCGCCAACAATGCAATTCTGGCCACGACAGCGTATGCGTAGAAGCGATTCGGAGTGTCATCCGGTGCACAATCCGGATTAGGCAAAATGCAGCTGGTGTCGAACGCCAGCGGAACAAAGTGCATGCCCGGTGCATTGAGATTCTCATCCACGGCACGCCCGGTATGCACGCGATAAAAACCGCCCACCACAAAATGATCAACCATATATACAACTGGCTCGGCTACTGCATCATTAATACTCTCAAATGTATAGACACCCTCCTGCACCAACACATCGGAAACCTGCATACCTTCCTTCACCACAGACATTTTGTTGCGTTGTTTACGATTGAGACTCCGTACTTCGCTCGCGTCCTTTACCGTCATGATACCCATGCCATAAGTACCGGCATCGGCCTTTACGATAACAAACGGGGCTTCCTTGAC
>JBDSEJ010000329.1:0-2637 GCA_039920105.1 Candidatus Nitrotoga sp.
TCACAAAATACGTAGTCGCAATATGGCTATTGCCCAAACTGTCATAGAGCGTCAAAGCGGTTGAACTATTATACGAAGTTGAATCAGTCGCGCTAAAAACTGCCGTAGTAGGCACTGACATTCTGGAATCCAAATTTACACCAGCCGAAGACGTGGAACTAGGCACAGGAGTAAGAGCCTGTGTAGACACTTGTAATGGCACTGCACTGCCCAGCGAAAGAGCTCCCGTCACCGGATTAGCCGCGAAACCGGTTAACTTATGACCCTGAGCATTTACTATAAAACCGTTTTTGTCCAATTGAAATTGGCCATTCCGGCTGTAAGCTATCGCGCCATTATTGTCCAGTTGATAAAACCCTTGGCCGCTAATCGCTATATCTAGCGGGTTGTTGGTTACACTGATATTCCCTTGTCCAAATTGTTGGGCCACCGTTGAGATTTTAGTGCCAATCCCTGCTGCCGAGCCACCTGAGCCGCCTAAAGTGCTGGCATATACATCTGCAAACTGCGCTTGCGATTGCTTAAAACCAACGGTGCTCGCGTTAGCAACGTTATTTCCAATTACGTTCAGATTTTGGGCCGCAGCATTTAATCCACTTAGTCCTTGTTGAAATCCCATGACACTCTCCTTACGTTAGATAATTTGCTTTACTGCCGACATTGCGACGCTACCGGCCGACCCCACATCCAGAGTAGCTCCATTTTTTCCAGGTGTTACAGCATTTACCATGCCAAAGGTCAAAGCATTAACGTCAATCTTATTTCCAGCCAGCATTGCTTCTACCGAAAATTTGTAGGTTCCATTTACGGCAGGTGTACCCGCGTCTGTCTGACCATCCCATGCCAGCGGAGTCACACCAGCCTTCTGCGGACCCATTTGCAATGTAGTCACAGTGTTACCCGCAGCATCCTGTATAAGCACCTTTACACTGTCTGCGGGCTGAGTCAGCTCTATGCCACCAATTCCCTTGCCATCTTTCAGGGTAATCGCAGAGCCTGAAATCAAAACTCCATGCCCTATCATGCTGGTGGCTGACAAAGACTGTCCAATAGACATAGTGTTACTTAGAGCCTGCAAAGTGGCATTAAGCTTATCAATGCCACTTACTGTACTAAGTTGTGCCATTTGTGATGTCACCTGCGCGTTATCCATTGGATTAAGCGGGTCCTGATTTTTCATTTGAGTAACCAACAGCTTCAAAAATCTATCTTCAGAATTAGCGGCGCCAGCTTCATTTGTCGACGCAGAATTATCCTTGGCACTAAGTGAAGAAATAAACGTGGAATCGGAACCAGTATTTTGAGTTGCGCTAATCATGTTTTTTCCTTTAGTTACTGACCTATGGACAGAGTTTTAAGCAACAAAGTCTTGGAAGTATTCATCACCTCAACATTATTTTGATAGGAACGCGAAGACGAAATCATATTCACCATCTCTTCCACCACATTCACATTGGGCAGCGTGACATAGCCTTTTTCGTTGGCCATAGGATGCTTGGGGTCGTAAAGCATTTTCATCGGTGAAGCATCTTCTACCACCTCTGAAACTTTTACACCGGCACCAACTCCCATAGGTGTGGCACTAAACATCACCTGCTTGGCACGATAAGGCTGGCCATTTGCACTGGTCGTACTATCGACGTTGGCCAGATTACTTGCCACCACATTCAGGCGCTGAGATTGCGCCGACATAGCAGAACCGGAAATGTTAAAAACATTAAATAACGACATAATAATTACCCCTGTATCGCGGTTAATACACTTCTTATTTTTCCATCCACAAATTTCACACTGGCTTCATAGCGCAAAGCATTGTCAGCAAATTGCGCACGTTCAACATCCATGTCCACCGTGTTGCCGTCCGCACTAGGCTGCACTGCATTGCGATACATAACAGGCGCACCCATTACGTTTTTTCCTGTGCCGTTGCTCAAGTGCTGGGGTGCGGTGGCTGCCATCTGAAGCTTCACTGTATTACCTGAAATTGCGCCTTGCAGCGTCTTGGCAAAATCAATATCTCTTGCCTTGTAGTTGGGTGTATCGACATTAGCTATATTTGAAGCAATAAGTTCCTGGCGCGCCGAGCGCAGGTTAAGCACGGTTCGATTAAACTGTAATGCATTGTCAATTTTACTGACCATAATGCTAATCTCCTTCGTTACTTTTTTTACTTCTCCCATGACGCACATGCTAAACACTGATGTGCAATGACTATTGAACGAATAAGCATAAGAATCCATCTTAATTTCGTTGTTAAAATTGAAATAATATATATACATCCTTATGCTTTTTATAATATTTAAATATAAAAAACATATAGTAAGCGTAAATATTTCACAACAAATCCGTAACTGTGGAACAAAAACATTGAACCTGAAAATCACATTTTCAGCCCAACCGTAGCAAGAATAGATACCTATAGGTACTACCTTGCGGTAGTGCTGGGAAAATAAAGTCCGCGTTTCTGTAAAATACTAAACGGAGGGCTTCAATGGAATGAATATCGGGAGGGACGAGTCGGGGATTTACATTGACCACTAGGTGGAGAGTCTTAATACCAAGACCCGCCATCATCATTCTTCAAATTTACTAGCTTAGACCTGATCCGATAGTTACCGAATTTTCGGGTGTCTATGA
>JBDSEJ010000330.1:0-2045 GCA_039920105.1 Candidatus Nitrotoga sp.
TCATTTCTGCCTCCTGCATGAATCGGCGCACATGCCACCACGACACACAGTATGCACGTCAGAGTGGCTCACCAGATGAGCTACCAACATGATTTACGAACACAGCCCACCTATTTGCCAATTAGGCATTTTTGAGCAGCTTTGGTCTTGGTGTAGAAATTGAGCTGAAGTTAAGGACTGGTTCCAGCCGTCTTCCGTACTGATCGTAAGATGCTCGTAGGCGATTTGAGACATTGCGGTCAACGGATATAAAATGCGATTCGCTCTAGAACCAATGGACTTTTATCGTTAGTTTTCCAGTTCAGCCGGATACGTCTGAATTCCGTATTACCAGGCTCGGCCTTCAGCGGCAGCAATGAACCTGCTTTTACCAACCGCAGATTGGCCAAGGAGGTTTCCGGAAACAGGGGTATCCATTTTCCGTCAGCTGTTTGCCCTTCAACGCTTACGGTGGATAACATTAATGGCAGAGCAGCCTTAAAAATGATCGCGCTGTAATCCGCCAGTTTGAAAGCCAAATCATCAGGTGATTCCAATGAAACCTGACCGTCAGCGTTGCCATGCAAAGTGAACATTCCGGGGGTGACAACTCCCCTCGTTCCCAATATCGGCACCCAGCCATCGTCGTCGGCGTGTCCGTCACCACCAAAGGTCCACAGTCTTGCTCGGCGTGGCAAGTTGGCGTGACTTATCATGAAATTCTTGGTGGCGTCCTCAAGTGGCGTGTCACGTAGCGCCGTGTAGGCGACGAATCCGGGCTGTCCCACAAAGCCACCCCGGCTACCGTTCCATGCCATCGGTGAAATAAAGTGCGCTCCGTAATTGTAAATTTCCCGTAGTGATTTGTAAGCTTCAGCGAAGTTGGGGAGGCGTGACGGGTTGCGTAAATCAGCAGTATTATGCTCAATGACGGCCCAGCCAGGATCAAATTTTCTGAAAACAGAAAATAGGGTACGATCTTCTTCCATCCTGATCTGATTGGTAGCACTAGGCCCGTAGAGAATTGCACCTAGATGCCCATTCTCGGGGAAAGAACCTTCGATCGACATACCGCCGGAATCAAAGTTTTTTACAGGGCTGTTGATATTTATTGCAAAGGGCATACTGCCCTCTCCAGGTGCCATAAATCCCTGGGAAGAATAGATAAAGTCCTTATCAAGACCAGCCTCAACTAACCACTGTGAAAGCTCATCGTAGTGTAAATCAACGAGATGGCGGCGAAAGTGTTCCCATTCGCGAACCCATGCATCCTCCCAAAAGGGTTTGCCAAGAATATGAGGAAATGAACGGGGAGGGTCAACATTTTCCCAACTCTTGAACTGGCGCCCACTCAATGAGTTAACCTCAGCCAGAGTCAAGGGATTTTCTTTGCGATAACGAGAAAGATCAGGCACCCCCGCTGCAGGATGTCCAGCATATGGCCCCGTTCCTTGCAACCATTCGCGGAACTGCCGCAAGGTGCCGGGGTTATAGTCGAACCATTCTTTTTGAACAAAAGGATTGAGGTACAGATCAGGATCCATGCTCACCCCAATTAAAAGATCAGGGTGTTGTGCCGCAAATTCACGAATGATGGCGGCAGCTTGCTGCAAATTCCGTTTCTTGTAGAAGCGGTTCTTGGCTGCGTAGACATTAAATGTAAGGGCGCGACTAAGTTCCGGTGATTCCATCGAACCAGAAAGTTTCTTCACGCTGTCGTCCGGCACCACCTTATTCTTTTCGTTCCACTGGCAATTGTTTTTATCCTGTTCGAGTTTGTCGTTGATGTCCCATTCCGGCACATCGCACGCCGCATCAGCCCAAATGCCACCGTTTAGAGTAAAAAGTACTGGCATCTTGTGATCAATGGCATATTGCGTAACACCATGCAGATTGTCATCGGCGATTGCTCTTTCTCCACACTTTCTACTGAGCTGAAAATCTTGGTCAAAACCATAATCCCCGGCATTACCTTTGGTTGTTCGCAAATAAAGAATGGGAACCCGGATTCCAACTTTTACCGTCTTGCTCTCATAGGGACGAAATACTGTGTCGATCTCCCTTCC
>JBDSEJ010000331.1:0-7615 GCA_039920105.1 Candidatus Nitrotoga sp.
AACCAAGAAACCTGCAGCTAAAATGGCTACTCCTGAAAAAAAACCAGGTGTCAAAATTAAGGCAGCGCCAGCTCCTTTAACACAGAAAAATGCGCGCCCGGCAGCGACTTGGCCTTTCCCTACGCAAAGTATCAACAAGCAAAATTAATATAGGCGGTGAATGCAACTATTGAAATATTAAACAAGACTGACCATTAGCAGCTTACAAAATTGTTACAATGGGCGCACGCAAATATGCAGACGCATACTTATTCGTTGCCATCAGCATACCCAGCATATATGGCTACTATTTGATCCGGCCAATTGAAACTTGAAGTGGGAGACGCCGTCATCTGTGACGGTTTAACTTGTAGAAAAATTCAAACATTATTGGCCGGATCGATTGCATTAACAAGGAAGGCTGACAATGTGAAGGGAACAGCCGCAAATCGGCTGCTCTTTACAAAAAGCAAATGATAGTCGGCCATAAAATGGCTGAAGTAATGCACAAGGATACCTTAGGCCAATTACCATTCGGCCCACCCGCGGCACACTAATTGCATACCTGCCTCAGAGGCTGTTTTCAGTGCTGTGTGGTGTAATCTAATCAGGTCAAAAAAATTAATAACACTGAAAACCTAGCGTGTGCGCTATGAATATGACTAGTTCACAGCTTTATTTACGGTTGCTTGACTATGTCAAACCCTACTGGCGCATATTTGCACTTTCCATCCTCGGCATGACGGTGGCTGCGGCTACAGAGCCGCTATTGCCCGTTTTGTTAAAAACCATGCTTGACGGTACGTTCGTAGATAAAGATGAAACCATCATTCGATTAATTCCACTTTTCATCTTGGCGATATTCTTTGTACGCGGCTTGGCTACTTTTGTTGCTACCTACACTATCACTTGGGTGGGGAATAAGGTAGTGATGGACTTGCGTGACGAAATGTTCGGCAAGCTGCTTTCCTTGCCTGCGCGCTTTTATGATGACCATGCGACTGGCAACCTAATCTCAAAATTAACCTTTGATGTAACACAGGTAACAGCTGCCGCTACAACTGTAGTGACCATTGGTATTCGCGACTCCCTCATGATTATTGGGCTGCTAGGCTGGTTATTCTATCTCAACTGGAAGCTCACTCTACTTAGCTTGCTAATGGCGCCTGTGATTGTCTTTATCATAAAAACCATCAGTGGCCGCTTACGTATAGCCAGCCGCAATTCGCAGCGCGCGATGGGAGACATCACCCAGGTGATTGAAGAAAGTGTAACCGCACACAAGGTCGTTAAACTTTTCGGCGGCCAGCAATATGAAAGTCAGCGCTTTAATAGCCAGGCTAACTGGGTGCGCCGTCACACCATGAAACAGGCGGCCGCCGCAGCCGCCAATATACCCATCGTGCAGATGGTGGCAGCAGTGGCACTTGCGGGTATCGTTTATCTCGTTACCGAACAATCGCGCAGCGATGAAACAACGGTCGGTGGCTTCCTTTCCTTCATTACAGCGATGTTGATGTTGACCTCGCCGCTGAAACGGCTTGCCAGCGTCAGCGAGCATTTGCAGCGCGGTCTGGCTGCATCAGAAAGCGTGTTTGAGCTGCTTGATACGCCAAGTGAACTAGATTCCGGCCAGCAATCAATTACTCACGCCTCAGGCCAACTGAAATTTGAGCATGTAAACTTTTCTTACCAGAAAGGCGAAAAGCTGGCATTACGTGACATTAACCTCGAAATTCCTGCAGGGCAAACAGTCGCGCTGGTTGGAGCCTCAGGCGGTGGCAAAAGCACTCTGGTTAATCTCGTGCCGCGCTTCTATTCCCCGAGTAGCGGACGCATTACATTGGACAATTATGACCTTGCCGAGCTCACGCTGGACAGCCTGCGCACCAATATCGCATTGGTAAGCCAAGATGTGGTGCTTTTCAATGATACCGTTGCAGCCAACATTACTTATGGTCAGACGCGTAAAGTACCGGAGGTTGAAGTCATTGCCGCCGCGCAAGCAGCACATGCAATGGAATTTATTCGTGAAATGCCACAAGGTCTGCAAACACTGGTGGGTGAAAAGGGCGTGCGTCTGTCAGGAGGGCAGCGACAACGGATTGCCATTGCTCGCGCTATTCTCAAAAATGCACCTATTCTTATTCTGGATGAAGCCACATCCGCATTGGATAGTGAATCTGAGCGTCATGTGCAGGCAGCATTAGAAACGCTAATGCAGGGGCGTACCACGTTAATAATTGCCCACCGTTTGTCCACCATTGAAAATGCCGATAAAATTGTCGTATTGCAAAAAGGTGAAATTGTCGAAATCGGCACCCATCAGGAATTGCTAGCCAAGGGCAGTGTATACGCACAGCTGCACCGTATCCAGTTCATGAGGAATGATATTATCCGCGACAATCCGTGATAAGCAATACATACGGCTCATTATCAGCCGGGATTAGGTGCAAGTTGATGTTGGCAACAAAGGCGCAAATGGAAATATGGAGCTACAGTAAGCTTGAGAGTAGCTAGAATCAAGCTTTGACAGCAGAAGTAAACGCGTCAGAGAAAAATTCCTCGTGGGGCAATCCACGCAAGGCGGTAAAGTCGCGGTGTGCTGCTTCCACTACTACTGGCGCACCACATGCATATACTTGGTAGCCGGACAAATCGGGGTAATCTTCTAGCACGGCCTCATGCACGAAGCCTGTCCTGCCTTGCCATTCATCCTCTGGCAAGGCTTCCGACAAGACCGGAGTAAATTTTATACCATTAGTTTCCCATTCCTTGGCTTTACCGAGCATATAGAGACCACTCAATTTATTCGCCCCCCAATAAAAATGCATGGAACGTTTCTCTCCTGCATACAGTGCGTGTTCGATTATGGACTTGATTGGTGCAAAGCCGGTGCCGCTGGCGACAAAGACTATGGGCTTGCTGCTATCTTCGCGCAGGAAAAAAGAACCTAGCGGCCCCTTGAAACGCAGAATGTCGCGTTCTTTCATTTGCGTGAAAACATGCTTTGTAAATTCTCCACCCGAAATGTTTCGCACATGCAGCTGCAGAAACTCGTCATCATGTGGGGCATTGGCCAGTGAAAAGCTGCGTGCCTTTCCGCCTTTCATAAGTACATCGACATATTGTCCCGCAAGAAACTGTAAACGTTCGCTAGCAGGCAACTTTAGAGAAATCACCATCACGTCATCAAGTCGTTGCAGCTTTTGTACGCGGCAAGGTAGGGTTTTCACTGGAATGTCCTTGGCAGCATTCACTTCGCGGCACTCTATGATCAGATCGGACGTAGGTTTGGCACAGCAAAACAAAGCCATGCCTCCTGCTTTCTCTGCTTCACTCAGAATGCTATCCTCGTACTTCCCGTGGTCCACTGTGCCCTGCAGCAGCAGACCTTTACATGTCCCGCATACGCCGTCTCGACAACTGTAGGGTAAAATAAAGCCACACCTCAGTCCCGCCTCAAGGATGGTTTCGTCGGCTTCCATGATAAAACTATGATCACTTGGTTTAATGAGAACGTTGAATGCCATGAATATCTCGTTTGCTACATCAGCAAAAACAGTAATTTTAACGCATAATCACGCAATGAAACGAATCTTGATTGTTGGCTGCGGCGATATCGCCATGCGTGTTGCTCATCTATTAAGCGGCCATTACAGATTATTTGGACTGCTTCGCAATACAACGCGCTTCGCTGAATTACGTACAGCAGGCATCACCCCTTTGCCCGGCGACCTGGACAATGCACACAGCCTGCGTCGACTAACCGGGCTGGCGCACATTGTGCTGCATTTTGCGCCGCCGCCGAATACTGGCGAAAACGATACGCGCACCCGCAATCTGCTAGCTGCTTTATCACGTGGCACATTACCCGAAAGCATTGTATATATCAGCACGAGCGGGGTATATGGTGATTGCGCCGGGGAATATGTCACTGAGACCCATACACTGAATGCGCAAACTGCACGCGCTCAACGCAGAGTGAACGCGGAAAATAAAATTCGTAGTTGGGCAAAACGCACGGGGGTGCGTGCCATTATCCTGCGTGTACCGGGAATATATGCGGCAGACCGGCTACCGCTGCAACGCTTGCGAAATGGTTCACCGGCAATTGAGGCAGCAGAAGACAGCCATACCAATCACATTCATGCGGACGATCTTGCGCGCATCGTGACTGCTGCATTACGCTATGCTAAACCGAATCGGGTTTACCACACCAGTGATGACAGTGAGCTTAAGATGGGTGACTATTTTGATAAGGTAGCAGATGCATTTGGTTTACCGCATGTACCACGCATCAGCCGTGAGCAGGCGCAACAGACCTTACCAAAAACAGTCCTTTCGTTCTTTAATGAATCACGCCGCCTGACGAACATGCGTATGAAATGCGAATTAAAAATAATACTGCACTACCCAACCGTGGCGGATGCACTGAAGACTATCCAAAAACATAATCCCAGTACCCAATTGAGTTGAATCAAGGTTCAACCTTTATCCTGCAGTGCCTTTTTTTCTTATTCTTACATTGAAGGATATTGATATTCTTTCGATGTTTTCCTGATTAGGCTCGACTGAATGGGGCAACCATGACGGAAACATAACCAAATGGTTCTTTCTCGCCGGATATGAAATCTTTGGCGCATTAATTGCATTAAGCTCTGAAATAGGCGCTAAAGATTCTATTGAATACTGCTCTTGAAAGCTCCTGTAAAACTCTATTTGAGCATTAGAGTCGGTAACGTAATAAGCACCAGATAAAAACGAAGAGCAGTGAATATGAATTTTATTGTAATTATTTAACTTATTAATGTTTACCCATACATTATCCATATAAGTTTCGGCGATTCCTTCATCATATCCAAAATCAGATAAACATTTTTTTGACCTGAGTAAAATCTCATTTAATAAAGGAGTTAATTCGGGATGGTCGCCATAGTAAAACTCTTTTGATTGCCACCCCCCAACATTACTAACATCATTTCCACGTGGGTCGGATTGCTTCAATCGATGACAAAAATTAAAAATGACTTCAGCATCAATATCAAGCTTATCCCACCAAACGGGGGTCGAAAAATAGGTATCAAGATTCATCGGTTCACATCTCCTGGACTTAAAACATCACGGGAAAAATCATAATTAATGCGGCGACCAAAATATTCATTGATCAGTTGATAAATACCTGAGAAAATTCAAACCCGAAAAAATGCAAATCTGAACAGATAGCGCACTACCGTAAACATCTACACTGCTTTCCACATTACATCGCAATTTTCTTTAGTAGCCGCAGAAAGTAATTCAATCAATGGCAAAGCCCGATTTTTTAGGCTCACATTTTGCTCATTCGATTCTTTGTCTTGGGCATCGCTGGGCAATTTCGGTGGCGGCAAGTTGTTCTCTGGATGGAGGACAGCTTTCCTCAACCGATCTAGTGCCGCAGGAACATCCTCGGCTAAGATGGCGCTGGGCACCACTCCACTTTGTCCCATCATCTTGATTAAGTATAGCGCTGCCTCACCGAACATAGTTATATCGGGATATGCTTTAGATGTGAATGTTATCAACATAAATAATCTCCATGAATAATTAATCTTGCCAAATATTGGCATGACTGAAACCTTTTACTCATTAAATAAATCATTACCCAATCAAGACGAAGTTGATAATGGCAAAGATTCGAATTTTAATATTTAATCAATTTCCAATTTGTACCAGTTTAATTAATATTTCAGCCGTTAAAAGCGATCTACGTGCATAGCATAAACAGAAAAAAATTAACTGTACATACTGTAGGTCATTCTAATTCAATGCTGGCAATCTTTGTGGCATATGCAATGGGGAATGCGTATGAGATCAAGAATTGATTGGTACTTCAATTGCTAACTGTAGCCCACAACCAATAATATTATTGCTGACGTTTTCCCACCGATTGTTGGATCATAAATAAGAAATAGACCCAATGCCAACATTGCATATCCTGTTAAGGACAAACGCGATATAGGTTGCTGGTTTCCCAGAAGTGATGGGGTTGGGTTTAGTGCAATTTTTTTTGGCGTCGTGCAGACGCAATGAAAGTGCTTGAATGCCGTGCTTTATCTTGGTTGATGTCACAAAATATCCACCATTGATAAACGGTGGTTTGCTTATTGACGATTAGCAGAGGAACCTGAAAACTATCCCACACCTACCAGTCGCTATCCCATTGTTCAATTCTATGTGGCCTGGAGCAGGCTCGAGAGAGAAATATTGAGTTGTTAAAACCAAAATATGGCGTTAGTAAAAAAGCTCGGTTTCTTACCTATGCTCAAATATCGTCCATGGCAATAAAATCTTCTCTCGCGGGCATCCATTCATGTTCTAAACGGCATAATCCATAGTCACGGGTTTGTCCGGTGATTCGAACAGAAGTGCTCACAGTATCAAAGAGTCGCAATCCTTCGGGATCCATTGCATGAGCACGAATGGTATATTTTCCAGGCAATAACTGAAGATTGGTAAGACGTACACAAAACCCATATTGTGACGGGGCAATTTGATTGGGAAGATATGCTTTTTCATTAGAGTGATTACCGTAAATTGGCGCTCCATCAACCCGGATCACCCCAAACAGAATGACCGGCGGCCGATCATCGGGAGAATGCGCTACACCACAAATACGCAATACTCCGCCCATTTCGGCCACCGTAGTTTCGGCACCCTCATCATTTTCCAACCAAAGTTTGCAAATTTCGTATATTCCACTTGGCTGCGCCACTCGTTCCAAGTGCGCAGCTTTGCTGTTCTTTTCTTCGTGGTAAGTCAGGTATTCGCGCGTAACGTCGAAGCTGTCGCCATACATGTGCAACTGTCCATCATGAATCCATACTGCTTTCTGACACAGAGTCTGAATGTGAAACATGCTGTGTGAGCACAACAGCAGTGTCCCTCCTTGACTTAAATAACCTTCAATCCAGCGTATGCATTTTTTTTGGAACGACTCATCCCCCACAGCCAGTACTTCGTCAGTAATTAAAATATCCGGTTGCATGGCGGTTGCCACGGCAAAACCCAACCGCACTACCATGCCGGACGAGTAATGCTTGATCGGTTCCGCAATATGGGACCCGATATCGGCGAATTCAATTATGGAATCCAATTTGCTGTCTATTTCTGCATTACTCATACCCATCAGTGCTGCGGCCAGATGAATGTTTTCCAGACCGCTATATTCAGGGTGGAAACCGCTGCCCAGCTCCAACAAAGCACCAATTCTTCCATTAACCACCACTTGTCCAGTGGAGGGCCTGACCACACCAGCGATGATTTTCAAAAGTGTCGATTTACCAGCACCATTTTCACCGATCAGGCCAAGTGACTCACCTGCTTTCAACTCCAAATTTACACCCTGCAGTGCACAAAAATGGGGCACCTCGCCACGCTTGAAAAGCAGAGCGGCAATTGTGCGCAACCGGTTACCGCCGGTGGCTACGCTGGGATAATTTTTGCCGACATTGCTCAGGCGAATCAGTGGGAGTTGCACAATATTCGTGTCTGTAACCAATTAGTGGGAAATGCAAATTTGGGGGAGAGGGGCCATCTCAATTAACCATTCAATAAAACTTATATACCATACAACACAAACCTTGCTGATTTTTAA
>JBDSEJ010000332.1:0-4975 GCA_039920105.1 Candidatus Nitrotoga sp.
TGACATGTAATTTATGAAGTTTTAGGATGTACAAAACACTTGCAATATGCCAGCTGACTCTTAGCGAAGATCCAAATTAATAATTCAACAATACAAATAAACACAAACCTCATTTATTTGATTAGTATTGACTTTTGAATTGTTTAAGACATTTGTCAATTATTCCAAGTCATTTAGCAGTTTAGTATTGATTCCGAAACAGGTGGAGGTTGCTGAAAATGGTTTCAAAAATAAATCCCATCAAATTGACTTCAAATATTGCACTGACAATATTTGCCTTTGTTGCGCTGTTTATTGCTTTAAATTTATACATTTTTTCGCAAAAAATAATTGATCGTGCGAACGAACAGCGACTAATCTCCTTTCATTTGGCTGATCAAATGCGACAAACAACAGATGATTTGTCCCTAATGGCCAGAATATACGTAATGGATCTGAATCCCCGTTACAAGAAATACTATCAAAACATACTAGATATCCGTAACGGCAAGATTATACGACCTGAGGAATATTTTAATGTCTACTGGGATTTAGTACTGGCGAATACTGAATCATCACCCGTAGAAAATGGACCAGGCATTGCTTTGCTTGACTTGATGCGCCAGTCTGACTTAACGGATGAAGATCTTGGCAAGATGATTGAAGCCAAAACGAATTCAGACGATTTAGCCTTAATGGAATTCATTGCTATGGAACTGGCTGAAGCCACTGGAACGGACGCAGAAAATAGCCACAAGAGGGCACGTCAAATGATGAGTGACGCGATTTATCATAAGGCCAAGGCAAAGGTTATGAAGCCCATCAACGATGTTTACCTTTTAATAGAAAACAGAACCTTAAGAACAGTTCATGAAGCAGAAAATATTGCCTTAATCTTCCGGCTTATCTTAATTGCGGTCACAATTTTGGTGATTCTCTTGCTTTGGAGGGCATATGTTTCTTTGCATGCAATACTGGGAGGCTCTGCTGAAGAAGTACAATCTCTGATAACAAAAATTGGGCGCGGTGACTTTACTACCAAAATCACTGTTAAACATGGATTGGAAGACAGTGTGCTTTCAGGACTGTCCAATATGCAAATCAGGTTGCAATCCATTGAAGTTCATCGCAAGCAAGTCGAAGTGGATCTACGCATAGCCGCCGTTGCTTTCGAATCACAAGAAAGCTTGATGATCACCGACGGTAACGGTTTGATTCTTCGTGTCAACAAGGCATTTACCGAAATCACCGGTTATACCGTCGAAGAAGCCGTGGGCCAAACACCGCACATGCTCCAGTCTGAAATTTACGACGCGGACTTCTACCATGACATGTGGGAGACTATTCGACTGACTGGAACATGGCATGGGGAAGTCTGGGGCCGACGCAAAAATGGTGAGTCATATCTTAAATGGCTGACAATCTCCGCCGTCAAAGCGGACGATGGCGCTGTCACTCATTATGTGGGGGCAGACATCGACATTACGGAACTCAGCAATGCCAAAATTGCCGCGGAAAAAGCAAATCGTGCAAAATCGGAATTTATTTCCAGCATGAGCCATGAGTTGCGCACCCCGCTCAATGCTATCCTCGGTTTCGCCCAGTTGTTGGAGCGGGGCTCACCCGCGCCAACTGCCCCTCAAATGTCCAAGCTTAAAGAAATCCTTCGCAGTGGATGGTATTTGCTCGATTTGATTAACGAAATTCTTGACCTTTCATCGATTGAGTCCGGCAAAGTGTCGCTGTCACCAGAATACGTGTCATTGCCAGATCTTCTGCTCGAATGCAAAACCATGATGGAACCGCAAGCGAAACTGCGTGACATTCAATTGAATTTTTCAAAACTCGACCATCCACTGTTTGTCTATGCCGACCGAACTCGTGTCAAGCAAGTATTGGTTAATTTATTATCCAATGCGATTAAATATAATCGCGAGCATGGAGCCGTTGACGTGACATGCAACGTAAATGACCTGAAGCAGGTCCGCATCAGCATCACAGATGCCGGAGAGGGATTATCCCCGGAAAAACTTGCGCAACTCTTCCAGCCGTTTAATCGTCTCGGACAAGAATCCAGTGCAGTCGAAGGGACAGGTATTGGTCTGGTGGTGGCCAAGAAACTAATAGAGCAGATGGGTGGCAATGTTGGAGTAGAAAGTAATGTAGGTGAGGGGAGTGTGTTCTGGTTTGATCTGGCTGTGGCCGATCAGTTACAGCTTGAAGCGGTTGGCGACGAATCCGAAACGTATGCACATAAAGTTTATGACCCCTCTCAACAGCGCACCCTGATGTATATTGAAGATAACCCCGCCAGCTTGTCACTGGTTGAGCATATCATTGAGGATCGCCCCGATATGCGCCTGTTGAGTGCGATGAACGGGAATATAGGTATCGAACTTGCAGGCGCTCATTTGCCGGATGTAATCCTGATGGACATAAATCTGCCAGGCATCAATGGTGTCGAAGTTATTAAAATTTTACGCAGTAATCCGTTAACGAAACACATCCCCATCATTGTCTTGAGCGCCAATGTCGGACTCCATGATATTGCTAATGCCATGGAAGTAGGGGTCTATCGATACCTCACAAAACCCATCAATCTCAATGAGTTTATGAATGCGATCGACGAAGCGTTGAAAATGGTAAATGTGTGATTTAAAAAATAGTGGCCACGTCGGAATTTTGAGTAGTTAACGTGTGAAACAGCTCAAATTTATTTGTATATTAAATGATAGAAATTTATTTGATAAAACAGGTAAAAATTATACCCAAACATAACAATCATCTATTGCAATCATTGGGCAAAAAGTGGCATTTACAACATGCTTTGCAGAATGTACAACCAACTTCAGAGCAATTAACTTCCCATGAAAATTGATGAATAAGTTTTTTATTTTGAAATTACCAAAGGCACCTATATAAAATTCTGGTTTCTAGGCAAGACAAGGCATGAGTATAAATTAAGAGTGGCATATACTTGATATTTAGGCGATATTTTTTCGACTAATGCCTTATTGTAACGAAAATTGGATTTTAAGCTGTACCTAAAGCTAACTCATAACGATTTATTCCCTTCCATGGCCACCACGGCCTCCACCATAACCGCCTTTACCCTTCCCGTGGTAGTTGCCATGTGCACGATATCTTGGAACATAAACATTTTTATACCAATGATCCCTAACAAAATAGACTGACTGACCACAGGCGCCATATTTTCGGCAGTGTTTGCGCCAGTTTTTACGGTGACCTGGGGGCACGCGCAAATAAATCGGTTGATGCACCATACCCATTGGCATTTTTTGGATCATAACAGGCGCAGGGTAAATTAACTGAGGTTGCGGATAATTTCCGGTGTCGATTCGACCATGAAAGCCGGGCTGACCAATACCAACTGATACACCGACATCACCTGCTAATGCTGGTACGACGATAGTAGCCAGCGCCACTGCAATTATAAAGCACTTCATTATGAGTATCCTTATCATTACCAATATTGGTCTAACGAGCTAGCATGCTTAAACGATGACATTTGATATCAATTAGCATCATAAACAGGGCGAGAAATTTAGCTTTAATCTTTTTATGATATTCTTTGTTCACAATTAGAAATGGCAAGCGTTTGCTTGCCATTTCTTCTGTCTTACAGGTACAGATCAATCTTTATATGCTTCCACTTCAATCACCAACTTAATGTCATCGCCCACATTGGTAAGGCCAAATTTCATTCCAAAATCTGAGCGTTTAATTTGTGCGCTCGCATCCGCGCCACATAGCTCTTTTTTATTCATCGGGTGATTGCCACACTTGAAGGAAAGTATGGTAAGCGTTACCGGTTTGGTTACGCCGAGAATGGTGAGATTTCCTTCTACGCTGATTGGAGTGTCACCTTTGAATTTTATTGCACTTGATTTGTATGTAAGATTAGGGAATTCAACGACGCTGAAGAAATCAGGGGAACGCAGATGGTCATCACGTTTCACAAAACCAGTGGTGATTGAAGCCGCCTCAATGGTGAAATCCACCGACCCACTCTTTGCAGCACGATTTAAAGTCATTTTGCCACTATTTTTATCAAAACGTCCATGCATAGTGGAAAAACCCAAATGACTGACACTGAAATGCGCGAAGGTATGTTGAGGGTCTATGCTATAAGAATCTGCAGCATGGGCCGCAAATGGCAAACTTGCCAACAATAATACTGCAATGATATTTTGTTTCAGCATAGTGATCTCCCTTGTTAATTAGTAATAGCGGCTCACAGAGCGCACGGAAATTTCAATAGTTAATCTGCCGCACACCACTATAAGCGACAGCGATTAAATTCTATCACCCGACTGCTTATGAAACTATCGTTTGATACATTTGTTTACAATTTTAAATTGTCCTAAATCTTAAGCTCACGAACAATACATGTTAACCAATAATCGCGCTATGACGTTCACACACCTTAATAACCGCACGAGCTCCAGTCCACCTGTAAGCAGAAATTCTGCTGACTAAATTTTTAAAAATGGTAATCATGTGTAGTAATTTAGAGCTACCCACTACTTATAATACTATTGGTTTATTCGGCAATTCATTCACTGAGATAGATTTTTTCGGGAAATACCGCTGTAAATTGCTACTTACAGCATGAACTCCCTTGATTACCCCAGCTTCAAACTTGCCCTGCCGAAATACCGATTCCATTTCAAGACAAATTTCTTGCCAGCAAGCTTTGCCAAGCTTCGTATGTATGCCACGGTCTGCGACTATTTCCACGTCACAATCGGCAAGCAGCAAGTAAATCAACACTCCATTATTGTGCTCGGTATCCCACACTCTTAACTGCGAAAACACATCAATAGCCCGCTCACTTGCAGTCTGTTTATGCCAGAGAGCATCGAAATCGAGCGATGCTTCAACCGCAAAGCGGACTTGCCCGGCATGTTTGGCTTCGGCTTCTTGAATTGCCTGCTCGATGGCGTGCAGCGAATGCGGAGGGAACGCAGCCCTC
>JBDSEJ010000333.1:0-12809 GCA_039920105.1 Candidatus Nitrotoga sp.
GCAGCTCGATAAGCTGCACCTTCCGGCTGGTTTTAAAATTGAATTACTCACCGATGCCGTACCGAATGCTCGTCAGATGGCTTTGGGACAATACTTGGACGGGAGAGGTGTACTTTACGTAGGTAGCATGACTGCCGGAAAAATTTACGCAGTTAAACTGAAACAGGACCGAGCTGTTTCAGTACATACAATTGCATCGGGTTTAACTAAGCCCGTAGGCGTGGCCTACCGCGATAGCCAACTTTATATATCCGCTGTATCGAGAATTCTTCGTCTGGATGGAATTGATGATCGATTAACCAATCCGCCCAAACCTATTGTAGTCACTGATCGCTTTCCTGGAGAAGCTCATCACGGCTCGAAATTTATCGCCTTCGGTCCGGATGGCTGGCTGTATGTGCCAGTCGGCGCGCCTTGCAATATTTGCAATCCTGACGAACGCTTTGCCAATATTCAGCGAATGAAGCCTGATGGAAGTGCAATAGAAGTTGTGGCGCATGGCGTAAGGAATTCAGTCGGTTTTGACTGGAGTCCGATAGATAATTCGTTGTGGTTCACTGATAATGGGCGGGACATGATGGGAGATGACCTGCCGAGTGACGAACTCAATCACGTTATAAAGCCCGGTCAACATTTTGGCTATCCATACTGCCATCAAGGTGACACACCTGATCCGGAATTTGGAAACAAACGAAAATGCGAAGAGTTCGCGCCGCCAGAAGTTAAGCTTGGGGCACATGTTGCGTCTCTAGGCATGAGGTTTTACACCGGTAAGCAATTCCCGGATGCCTATCGTAACAACGTGTTTATCGCGGAACACGGTTCATGGAACAGCAGCAAAAAAGTTGGCTACCAGATTACCAGGGTAGTGCTGGATAACCAAGGTCGAGTCGTTCGTCATGAACCCTTCATTAACGGCTGGTTGCAAAAGGATGTCAGCGGCAAAGAATCAGTTTGGGGTCGTCCAGCCGATGTGTTGGTCATGCCTGATGGTTCGTTGCTTATTAGTGACGATTTTGCAGGAGCAATTTACCGCGTCACGTATACGCAATGAATACGAGAGTGGTTGGTTCTTGAAATAGCCATACCTATCGATATCAGATCAAATAGTAGCTACTTCACGGCAATTGGCGTGTTGGTTGAGAGTCTGATGTTCTTGGTTTGATCGGCATTTTTAAGAGGCTGTACACCTATTGCAATAGGTATCCTATATTTAATGTCTTGACTGAGGGTGCCACTTTACATAGACTTCGGCGGCTCTGACGGCCTTGCTGCTATCAGTTAAACTGCCTACGCTTACCCTAAATTTTTACATATTAAATTGTTAAACAGGAAAAAATTATGCCCACCATAGATGTTAATGGAAAAAACTATGAAACTGACAAGGAAGGTTATCTTGTTAATTTTGACGAATGGAATATGGACGTCGCGAAGTACATTGCACAGGCCGAAGAATTGGAAATGAGAGATAATAATTGGGAAATTATAAAATTTTTGCGCATGTACTACAAACAACATCAAAGTACACCAAATATTCGAGAACTAACTCAAGCTGTCAGCGAGGAATTAGGTGAAGAAAAAGGTAAAAGTCCGTACCTCTATGATCTTTTCCCTTCAGGTCCGGCAGAGCAAGGATGTAAGATCGCGGGATTGCCGCAACTTTTTGTAGATCCAAATGCACATACAGTTATTTAAAATATTGATATTTTCTAATAACACTGAGTGACAAGTCGTGTAATAGATCCTAAGAATTTTAGTATGAGTTAATATGGTTAAATCAAAGCGTTGGCGTTGATATGTGGCGTTTTTCATGAACATGTTGAGCCAACGGAAATCGCAAAGCTGAGCATTAATTTTTTGTAAGGATATTTGCGCCAGATTAATTCCAACGCAAATATCTACTTTAATTGGTAATGTTACTCAATATTAGCGTGCTGCATTGGCCAACGCAGCCAGCGTGTCAGCTCCCAAATCGGCACTGTAGTAGCCTAAGTTTGCGCCAGTCTCATCAATACTCACCTTTGGCAGCAGTCCGGCGGCTAGCAGCGATTCATTCTTGGCAGCACGATGCACGTCATGAGGATCGACTATACCTATATTGCTATAAACGTTTGAAGCAGTGCTGTTGTCGTTTTTTTCCGTGGAGTCGTCCAGCGTGTATATGGTACGCTGGTTAAGAAGGGATGCAGCATGGGAAGCATACTCATTAAGTAGAAAGGCAAGAATATTTCTTCCAAGTACTTCTTTCTTATTTTTTGATTTAATATGCAGAATTGCGCTTTGGATGACGCGGTGAAAGGCAAGTGTAGGCTGCGTATTAATTTCATCGCTATCAGGTGCGATAGGTGTGTTTGTATCGACAAAATCAATCAGTAAAGTGCGCAACTCTTCAATATCTACTCCCCGTGACTGTAATTCCTCTGTCGCTGAAGTATTATCCAGCATAGCAAGCAGTAAATGCTCCACTGATAGAGTTTTATGCCGCTTTGCGCGCGCGTCAACGATTATCTGGTGCAGGTTGGTTTCAAGTTCTTTCCCGAGTAAATCTGCCCGATAGAGTTTCCACATTTATGTTTCCTCCAGTTGAGTTATAACGAATGAAATTGCTGTTTTGGCTAAAGCCTGCATATCAATGCCTATCTTTAAGTATATTATGAAAAATATGTAGTGGGCAAATTAAATATCAGACGAATAGGTCAATAGTTATAAAGCGTAGCGAGTGTTGATCTGAATCGATTGTTGGAAATGCAAGGCATCCCGGATGCGAGTCGGGCTTCATTGCAAATAAAGTATCTTGACTTGAAATCCTGCCAAACGGAAGAAGGCCTGAAAAGGTGTTTATTGACAAGTAACATTAAAGTGCTGGTTTGTGCGGCGCATGGGGCGTGTATACTTCTGGAATCCAAATAATATGTTAAGGATAGCAAGACGCAATCGCTGTTCTAGTGAATTATCTATCGTGGTTACATTGCTTACTGGACAAGCTCCTCGAGCTGAACAATTTCTGCGGAACGCTCTAGTCTGTATTTTATGCCATGTTGTCGGATAGACTGCAAATGAGTATTCACGTTTGCTGGCGTAAGCACTACGCCAAAAGCAGCATCACCTTCTCCTGACAAGCGAGCCAATATCTGATGTCCCAATTCTTTCTTGAAATGCCCAGCTTCCCAATAATTATTTACAGCAGTCTGTTTGTCGCCAATAGTTGGGACAGTTTCGCGTGCGAAATGATGATAGCCGCTAAAGTCCCATAGGGTGACCTGATCGCGATTATGATTCGCGACTAGGTATGCCAACTCTCGTTTCCAGTCTTCAAATATATCCCAACTATTAGTGATGCGGAAAATCTCTAGTAAATGAGCATGATAGGGATAGATAATAATCTTGACTTGGATCCCGTGGGTATGTGCAGTATCCAAAATGGCGGTCACGTCCTCGAAAGCAGGAGAGGTATGAGTGCCACGGGAAAACAAGTATTTGGGTCGATTCTGATAAACCCGCATATTCTCGATATCCCACTGCCGGAACAGGTTGAAATATCCCTCATTGCGCGCAATCCGCGAGTAATCATGCATGGGATTAAATCCGGCTGCGGTTAAATGCGCTATCTCTGTCTGGCCGTGAACTCGCATGGTATCTATGCTATGCAATACAGCGTCCAGCGAAGCCAGAGTGACGGCGCCATCTAGCATCATCTGTAACCAGCGCCAATTATTGATCTGCCCATCTGGCTTAATTAAAAGCCGATGATTAATTTCTGGCTCCCATTTGCTTGCATCGGGCGACACCAGAAAATCCATGAAATCCAAGCCTAGCAAAATTGTTTGAGGGCGATTGGTATTAGCTGCCAAGACATGTTCGAAGAGTCGACGGGCAACACGGGTGCCCGTGCCGGGCAATGCCAAATTGTATATCGGTTGTGCTGATTCTGGCCAAGCCGCATCTTCGGGGTTGAAACCCACCTCCGATCGTGAATTACCCAAAATTAGTGTGCCTGCTGAATGCTTTAATACCCGATAAGGCTTCACCAGTTCACCTTGGGTTGTAGCATGAGGTTTCCAATCGCCGTCGCTATAGGGCTGATATAGACCGTAGGGGTCGACCCAGTAATTTAGTGATACAGCTCCTATTAGTAAAATCAGTACAGAAATTAACCAGATGCGCAAGTAAGTTGCCATGATCAAAACTGGTAATAAAGGAATTGCGTAGCTTGGGATAGCGAAAGTACGCCAGCTACTGCAAGTACCGCCATCGCCAGCCCCCAAAGAGCGGTTGGTCGCCATTCCAAGCGTGTTTTGACTGCTGCATCGAAGTCGAGCCCTGGACGATGGCGACTCATCACTTCCTGGGTGTTTGGCAGAAACAAAGCGATAGCTAACAGACAAATAACCCATCCCCAAGTAAATATGAAACGGCTGCCACCTCCGAGAGAAAACTGTATGCCCAAACTTTCCAGCATGTCGGCTGAGCCACCCAATCCCCCGTGAAGTGCTGCAGGTAAGCTGATACCATTCAATCCTATCATTCCAGAAAGCATGCTCAACGCACCGTTAAACGTGGTTGCACGAAAAAACACCCATGCCACTACAACAGCAATGAAAGTGAATGACCATGGCATCAGCTTGCCCCATATTCCTGTAGCTTCGAGACCGGGAAAATATCTTTTGTGTAGAGAGCGCCAACCATGGTTGATCGCCAGATACAAACCATGCAGTCCACCCCATAGCACAAAATTCCAGGACGCCCCGTGCCATAAGCCTCCCAGAAGCATTGTAACCATCAGATTTATTTGCCACCGCATTGATCCCTTGCGATTGCCTCCTAGAGGGATATATAGGTAATCCCGCAAAAATCGCGATAGTGTCATATGCCAACGGCGCCAAAAATCGATGATATTGGTCGCCTTGTAGGGAGAATTGAAATTCAACGGTAGCACGATACCAAACATTCTTGACAGCCCAATCGCCATGTCTGAATAGCCAGAGAAATCGAAATATAGCTGTACGGTATAAGCCAAAGCACCACCCCATGCTGCTAGAAAATCCAGACTCTCTCCTGTATCGGCAGCATGGAAGGCGACATTTGCATAGGGTGAAACGCCATCGGCCAATACTGATTTCTTGAACAAGCCTATCGTGAAGATAGTCAGGCCGATGGTCATGTTGTCCCAAGAAAAACGGTATGTCTCGGGGCGAGCAAATTGGGGCATCATTTCCTTGTGATGCAACACTGGGCCAGCTATTAAATGCGGAAAATAAGTGACAAACAGGAGGTAATGAATAAAGTTGTATTCCCGTGCTTTGCCCGACCAAGCATCTACCAAGAAAGCAATCTGCGTAAAGGTGTAAAAAGAAATGCCCAAAGGCAAAAGTATGTCCTGCATAGTCCAGCCCGTATCTATAAGGCTGTTGGCGGTATCAAGAAAGAAATTGGCGTACTTGTAGTAGCCCAATAGCAACAGGTCAGCAGTAATGCCGACCGTTAGAATAATACTCTTATGTCGCTTTCGATCTGTACTGTGTTGCCGGGCGAGAACGTAACCTACCCCGTAATTGAAGAAAACTGAAACTAGTAGCAACCCTACATAGGCAGGGTTCCAATATCCGTAAAAAAACAGCGAAGAGGCAGCTAACCAGCCAGCAGCAAGCTGTTGGCTATGGGCACCTAAACGAAAAAAAACAATCGCAGTTACAGGTAGAAACAACAGCAGGAATGTATAGGAATTGAATAGCATCGTTAATAGCAGGAATTGCTATTTCTTTTTAAATTTTTTGGCAACTTGGTTCGGTCGCATTGATCGCATAAATGCATACTTCGTAAGAGCATAATAGCCGGTTTTTTTAAGCTAGCTCAATGGATACGAAACGTACAAAATGAATGCACGTCTATATCCCGACTTCAGGGAATAGAATTTTTTTAGTATGAGACATCTTGTTTTGCACCGGCTATTTTTATAGTCAACCAGGATAACTAATTTAGTTTGTCTCTACTTAATGCGGCGGAAGTGTCTTTCAGAAATGCCTGCCTTAGTGAGGAGAATCCATGTCTGTCAGTTAACTGGGTTGCAATTTTTTAACTTATCCCTTTATTTTTCATGATGCTGCAGCCATTGCTCCAGCATCATCATCACCCAAATCATAACGCCGTAATATGCTGCATGTCCCGAACGGTGTTGTTCTATTAACGTATCAATGTATTCTGGTCTGATATATCCGCGCCCTCGCAATGATTTCAAGCTGTCGTAAGCCAATTCTTGCAGAGGGAGATATGTTTGCATCCAGACGCCAAAAGGTAAGCCAAATCCTTGCTTGCTCTTGGTGAGAGTCTCTTGGGGCAAAAAATCTTTGAGCGCTTCCTTGAAGAAATATCTGAGCTTCAAGCCTTTTACTTTAAGCGAAGGAGGGAGTTGGGCTGCGAACGTGACAATTTCCTCATCCAGCAGTGGGAAATGAACTGCTACACCCGCCAATTCACACATTCGGTTAACCTTACGCAAATCATTGTCGGCCAAGGTAAATTTTAAATCTAGATTAAGCAGGCGATTGGTAGAGGAGGTGGAGTCAGTACGCGCATATTCTGCTTGCAGCAGTGCGTCTGGTTCTTGATGATTCACTTGAGCCAGAAATTCAGCTGTGAATATATCGTTCGGCGAAGTGCGATTTAAAAAATTATAAGATTCCAGTCGGCCTGGCAATGGAATTCGGGCTTGAGTTATGTAGCTTCTTAATTTTTTCAACAATGGGATGTGTTCTATAACCGGCATGCCTAACATTACAGGCTCTAGCATGCTACGTCGTAACATTGCAGGTATAAGTGAATAAGCTTCAAATATTTTTTGTTTGGCATAGCGCGTGTTTCCGCCAAAAATTTCGTCCCCACCATCCCCCGCCAGCATAAGGCGTATGCCTTGCTCTTTGGCCAATTTGGCACAGCAATAAGTAGGAACTGCCGATGCATTTCCAAATGGTTCGTCGTAGGCTTTAGCAATCAGCGGGATCGTATTAACGACATCTTGTGGCGTAACATAGTACTCGTGCGCATGAGTGCCAAAATGCTTGCTAGTGATCCGTGCAAACTCCATTTCATCGTAACCGTCGGCTGAAAATCCAATAGAAAAAGTTTTTGCCGGTTTAGTAAATTCCTGGGCGAGCACCCCTGCAATGGTAGAGCTGTCAGTACCACCACTCAGAAAGGCACCGACATGTTCATCAGTTACAGACCTTTTTAGGGCGGTTTGCAGCAATTTTTTTAGATTCTCCTGACGTTGTTTAAAGTGGCTCTGACCCGAATCTGCATATTTCAGGTGCCAGTAAAAATCCGTTTCCACTTTTCCATTTTGGTATAGCGCATACTGCCCGGGCAGTAACTTACGTATATTTTTATATATGCTTCCTGGAGAAGGAATTGAATGAAAAAATAAATAATTAAATATCGATTGAGGATCAATCACCCGTTCCATATCGGGATGAGCAACCACACCGTCTGTGCTGGTCGCGAAAATAAAATGGTCGTGTGGTGCGGCATAGCAAATTGAAAAAATACCTAATCGATCAATGGCGACAATGGTTGTAGCATCCTGTACATTAATAACTGCAACACAAAAAGCGCCATGCATATTTTCAAGAAATGCTTTCCCTGACCGTGAATAGGCTTTAGCTACTGCAGCGGCTGAAGTTTCCGCTTGAGTCAGCTCATTCAACTCATCGCTTTCCCAATATACGTTACCAACAACAGCTACCCTAAGCGAGCCTTCTTCATAGCAGCTAGCTTGATCAATCTTTGACCAGGCTGATATCCCATCACAACGACTATAAAGCGCTCGCACTGAGTCTTTTTTTTCGTCAGTCATGGCATCCACCATGGCATCGGTTATTTTTTTAGCAAGAACGGGATCTTTCTCGTCACCGTACCAACCACACATTCCATTCATGCAATCTCCTTTTAGTATTCTTCAAAAAATATATATATATGAAATGGAAGCTCGTTTGCCGGAAAGGCATTGGAATTCTTAAGTAGAAGATTTCATACTGATGCAATGTGCAGCTCAACTCTTAAATGCAACTTTCGTATGCGAGTTTAGGTGGCGAGCTGCGCTAATATCGGTGGCACATAACTATCAAGTAAATTAGGAGCGCTATTGAATAAATTCGCTGTACACCAGCAGGCAACGATACCAGATTTACGGGTTGAAACAAGCGGGTTTGAATCTTACTCATACTGCCAAAAAGATTGGAGTGGACAAGTCGACGATTTTACGAGAGTTTATGCTGGGCAAATGTCAACCTGGTTGGCCATCAAATAGGTGCAGTCGTTATGCAAATGGAAGTAGGCAAAGAGGCGCACCGAATGAACGCAAGCAATGGTTTGATCAATGACAAGCAATTTTAATCGAATCGTTAGTTGGGAATAAAATGTTAGATCATATAAGCCTTCTGCCCAGTACAACGCGCTAATTGGCTTGGGTTAAACGTAAGTTAGGGATTAGTCATGAGGCATCTATCGGTTTTAGAGGTATCTATAATGCCATGCCGTTTTTCGGCAAAGAATTTCCGGGGCTTATACTCAGATCACAGCAGAATTAAAAACTTCGACCTAATTTCGCGCATCCATACAGTTCTTTGGTTTGAACTTCGTCAAAGAATAATTGTAACTACAAGTCTGGCAGTCTGCTAAAATTCATTCGACTTCTTCTACTTATTAAAGCTAAAAGTTATTGCGTCGCCATGTCAATCGTTTGGCTGTAGGCGGATAACCATACGCAATCTACATTATGTTAATGGTAGTGCTGATCTGTTATGTAAATGCCGAGTGCGCCCCGTGAATCAGGCTCCATCGCGACCGTTAAATACCAAGTCTGAATACACCCCGCTAATTGTTGACTTGGACGGAACTTTAACGCCAACAGATACGCTCATTGAGTCTATCATTCGGCTGGTCAAGCATAAACCGTGGGATGCACTGAAGCTTCCATTTTGGATGCTAAGCGGCCGTGCTATTTTCAAGTCAAATATCGCTTTACGAGCTGGTTTTTCAGTTGAAAATCTGCCCTATCGACAGCCATTTGTAGAATACCTACGTAGCGAGAAGGAAAAGGGTCGATGCATTATCCTTGCCACGGCTGCTCATCAGAGTATTGCTGAATCTGTAGCCGTGCAACTTGGGTTGTTCGATAGCGTGCTTGCAAGCGATGAGGGACGAAATCTTAAAGGGAAGGTTAAGCTCGAAGCTATCCGCGAAACGGTCGGTGAGAAGTTTGTTTATGCTGGCGATAGCGTGGCTGATTTACCCATCTGGAAGGAGGCCGAAGCTGCGGTGTTGGTTGGTGCGTCGGCGCGAGTCTCCAAGGCAGCTCGGCTTATTGCTCCAATTGAGCGAGAGTTTCCGCGAATAAATCCAGATTGGATTGTTTGGCTGCGCGCGCTCCGGGTTCATCAATGGCTAAAAAACCTTCTACTCTTTGTCCCGCTGTTAACAGCTTTTTCTTTCTTCGATGCTCATAAACTGACGACAACGATTGTTGCATTTTTCGCCTTCTCGCTTGCTGCATCTGCAACCTACGTGGTCAATGACCTATGGGATATTGATAATGATAGATCGCACCCACGAAAGCGTAATCGCCCATTTGCCAGCGGAAGTATACCGATTCCGGTAGGCGTCACAGTCGCAGCTGGCGTCATGATAGTGGCACTCATATTAGCGTCCTTTATTTCGAAGGGCTTTCTCCTGATGCTTCTTCTTTATATTACTCTTACCAGCGCGTACAGTTGGGTGCTCAAAGAATATGTGCTGATCGATGTGCTGACGCTTTCATTACTTTTCACACTACGCATCCTTGCAGGAGCAATCGCCACAAACATATCAACCAGCTCTTGGTTGCTCGCATTTTCAGTCTTCATCTTCTTCAGCCTTGCTCTTGTAAAGCGCTGTTCTGAGCTTGTTTCTCTTGGCCAGTCAGGTGGGGAGGCGGCTTGTGGACGTGATTATCGTGTTACGGACCTGATTGTGCTTTGGCCGTTGGGGATTGGCGCTGCGCTTTGCGCCGTAGTTGTGTTTGGCTTATTTCTTAGTTCTGCGGAAACTCAGGCAAGATATGATAATGCTCAGCTTTTATGGTTCGTTGCCATCTGCTTGATTTATTGGCTTGCACGTCTTTGGATTAAGACTGCTCGAGGTGAAATGCATGATGACCCATTAATTTTCGCGATTAAGGATGTGGGTAGCCGTGTGACCATTCTGGCGATGATCCTGGCGACTCTCGCTGCTCATTCCATACAAATTGGGTAGGTTATGGATACACTAATAATGGCCATTACAAGTATTATTATCTCCGTTGCTGCACAATTCGCACTAAAAAACGGTATGTCCAGCATTGAAGTAAAAGAAGTACTATCCCAACCAGCCACACTGCGTACAGCATTTGTAATCCTGACAAACAAATTCGTAATTGGTGGTTTTTTGTTGTATGGCTTGGGAGCTGTCGTATGGCTCGGAGTCCTTTCGCGTTGGGATGTGAGTAAGGCATATCCACTAGTCGGGATGGGGTTTGGACTTACTGTCATTGTAGGGCTATTGATGGGTGAACAAATCACTATATCTCGTGCTGTTGGAGTTGCGCTCATATGTGTGGGTGTAGTCGTAGTTGGCCGGAGCTAATATGTTTATAGTTATAGATTTTTTCATTTCTGCGAGATTTATTCCCAGCTCCTTAAAGTCGAATGCTTTCCAAAAGTCTATGTATTGTAAAAGCGCAGTTAACCCTCCGCTGTTCGCGGCGGAGTGGTTTATCTTTTATTTGATATCTGCTAACTGAATGCGAGCAGCTCAACTACCAATTCTCGCTGTCGCAATCATTATTATTCTGATGATTGCGCACCTATTTTTACGTGCCCCCATTTTTCCATTTTCTCCAGATAGCGCAAATTATATTGAACAAGCTCGAAGCTTAATTCGAGAGGGTTTAGCGCTAAGAACTTCATCTGGCAATGGTGAAATGGGTGGAGTGCATAATAAATTGTTTCCAATAGGATTCCCTGTTGTATTAGCACTTTTCAGTATTTTCGGTTTTGATGCACGAGAGGCCGCAATCGCGGTAGGGTGGCTGTCTGCAATTTTATTGCCTGCACTGCTCTATATTTGTTTCAAAAAACTAATAGGTCCTTCATACGCAGCGATATTGGTTGGCCTGAGTGTGCTCTCACCGGGAGTGCTTTCGTATGCTCCATTGGGTTTAACCGACATATTTTCCCTGATACTTGCTGTTGGTGTTATTGGATTAGTATTGAACGCACGTTCTACCGTTCTTTTCTTTGTGAGTGGAGTAATTGCAGGATTTGCTTACGCAGTTAGAAATGCGCATGTGGTTTTGCTCGCTACACTGGCTGTGTATTTTTTATATCTGTGGGTTAGCAATCCAGCACATCGTAGTAAAACAGTAAAACATGCTGTAGTTTTTGTAGTGGGTGCGTCGATTATCATATTGCCATTATTGCTACGCAATCTAATGCTCTTTGGTGCGCTAAATCCCTATGAGATGGAACTGTCCACTGTGACGGTCATGCAAAACGTGCGAGTGTATGTTCAAGAGTTTGTTTATGATTTGTCGGCCTTGCGTAGCCTTGGGCTTTTCTTTGGATGGTCAATTCAAGGATTAATTTTTCTCTTGGCTTTAGTGATTGGCGGAATCTGGATACTTATAGTTGTATGGAGGGGGCAATTATTGGAAAATAAAAAAAACACAATAGTCCTCGGTGTTACATATTCAATAATTGGTGCATGTGTTGTAATTGCCGCCCGCTCACGTTATGAGTGGGGGGAGATGATTAATGTACGTCATACCTTACAATACACACCGTTCTTCTTAGCTGCTGTACTTGCCGCTATTCCTGGTCCTGGCAATGATGCATCTTTATCTTTTGCACGAAAAACCGGGCTTGTTTTATTGTTTTTTCTTGGGATTTTCCATACATTTTATGCTTACAGATTAGGGGCAGAATATCAGCAAAGCATGCTTAGAAGTTCAGATGCAATGAATGCATATCAGAATGGAAAAAATCAAATGTGTGTGACCGACAAAAACACCTTGCTTGTGTCAAATTGGGGGTATGTGTTTAGCATTCAATGCGCCGTACGTGTCCAAGATATGGAACCTGCTAATTTCCGATGTGACAGATCAGAAACTTCGATCATTGGAAGGCCTGAAAGTTGTAATGCCTTAGTTAAAGGTATATTGAATTTGTCAGATAGTTTGGCAGGAAGCTCAATTCGAGCTGGTTTCTTTCCTGGTCGCAGTGGGGTAAGTGCTAATGATTTACCACTTCCTGAAGTAGGTATTGTAAATTTGCAGAATTCGGGATGGAATGTAGTTCAAAACAATAGCAGTGGATTGTTACTGTCACATCAATCAAACAGCACAAAAAATTCTGGCCACGTTTTAAAGTAAGTTACTAACAAAATATATCTAAGATAACTTGGATATTCATGTTAACTCTATGCTGTGTTGGCGAATACGTGCCATATTATAGAAAGTGTGAGTTTGGATATATGTGGCTTTAATCATAGCCCCTTGTGTCGAAGGCTGGCTGTAAGTCTGCGAATTGAACAAGCACTGTTAATTTTCTGCTGTTTATAGCGGGAGCTTGCATAGTAAGCGTGTAGCTTAAATACTATGTTTCTATATTAGCCTGAGTTATTGCGCTTTTGATATTGAGAGAAAATTTTGAGTCAATTTTGGTTTAAAGTTGAAAAAACCCTTGAATTTCACTCTTCTCGAGTGGCGCGCGCGGCGCGTGGTGCGTGGTGGGACGTGGCGA
>JBDSEJ010000334.1:0-2516 GCA_039920105.1 Candidatus Nitrotoga sp.
ACCGGAGACATGTTGCGCGCGGCGGTCAAAGCGAATACCCCGCTAGGGCAAGCAGCCAAAAAGATAATGGATGCAGGTGGCTTGGTATCTGATGACATCATCATCAACCTGGTGAAAGAACGCATCAAAGAAGCAGATTGCGCCAATGGCTTCCTGCTGGATGGTTTTCCCCGCACCATTCCGCAAGCCCAAGCAATCAAGGACGCCGGCATCGGTATTGATTTCGTGGTTGAAATCGAGGTGCCGGATAGCGACATTATCCAGCGCATGGATGGCCGTCTTGCCCATCCCGCTTCCGGACGTACCTACCATATAATATTCAATCCACCCAAAGTTCTCGGCAAGGATGACATCACCGGTGATGACTTGATACAACGCCCGGATGACCGCGCAGACACTGTCAGAAAACGTCTTGAGGTCTATCATGAACAAACCAAACCACTCGTCGAGTACTACTTAAATTGGGAGAAGAGCGGGTCCGCCAAAGGGAAATGTGACGGA
Source organism: Candidatus Nitrotoga sp. (assembly GCA_039920105.1). GTDB lineage: Bacteria > Pseudomonadota > Gammaproteobacteria > Burkholderiales > Gallionellaceae > Nitrotoga. The sequence goes on from JBDSEJ010000334.1 coordinate 502, forward strand.
ACGCACCCTCCCCACTGCATCAACATTCCAGGCATCGGCAGCGTGGATAGCATACGCGACCGGATATTCAACGCATTGGCAGCACATCAGCCATGATCAGCAAACCCATTCTCACACTTGACGATGCCAAAAAAATAGCTGCAGCTGCCGAGGCCGAAGCACTGCGCAACTCCTGGCGAGTCGTGATCGCCATCGTGGATGACGGTGGTCACCTGCTCTATCTTCAACGCAACCACGGCACCCAGTTTGGCAGCGTGGAAATCGCCACCCAGAAAGCACGGGCAGCAGTTGCCTTTCAACGGCCGACCAAGGTTACCGAAGACGCGGTAATGGGCGGTCGTCTGATTCATCTCGCCCTGCCGGGCGTCCTTCCTTCCGAAGGCGGGGTGCCCCTCATGCATAACGACCAGATCATCGGCGGACTCGGCATCAGCGGCGTACGCTCGTTTGAGGACGGGTTAATCGCGCAAGCCGGTGTAGCGGCGCTGGGCTGATTTATGCTTTATACCCTGTCAGATCGCACTCCGGAGTTAAACGGTCAACAGCATTACATCGCCCCCAATGCCAGCGTCATCGGCTCGGTCATTCTCGAAAACAATGTCAGCATCTGGTTCAACGCGGTGATCCGTGGAGACAATGAACCCATCCGCATCGGCGCCAACAGCAACGTTCAGGATGGCGTAGTCATGCACACCGACCCCGGCGCACCGCTTACCATTGGCAGCAACGTCACTGTCGGCCACTTGGCCATGCTGCACGGCTGCACCATCGGCGACGGCAGCCTGATCGGCATCCACAGCACCATCCTTAATCACGCTGTAATCGGGCGCAACTGCCTGATAGGCGCGCACACACTGATTACCGAAGGCAAAGTAATCCCGGATAATTCGCTGGTTGTCGGTTCGCCCGGCAAAGTGTTGCGCAGCCTGCGGTAAGAAGAAATCGCAGCCCTGCACGCCAATGCTGCGCGCTATGTGGGAAATCTTAGCCGCTATCTGAACTCGTTGGCGAGCATTAGCTAAGCCTGCTTCACTGAAAAAGTAACTTCGGCTCACGCTGTTCACCGCGCGTTAACGTGCCCTCCGTATTTCATACTGTACAAATGATGATAAGCGGCCTTATCCAGTTACCAGATAATGAGTCAAACAACCATGGCTAAACCAGCAAAAGAAAAACAAAGACGAACCGCTGGAAAAGCTACTTTAGAAAGCCGAAGATAAACTGCGCAAGAACATCAACGCTGCCGAATTCAAGCATGGGGGGATGAGACTGATCTACCTCAATTACATCTCTGATTCCTTCGAGGAAATGTTCAACAAGCTGCAATCAGGTGCAGGCAAATATCAGTTCAGGGCCACAAGCAAAAGCAAGTGCTTTACCGAGTTTTAAAAGATCATTATTTGATTATCTGAGCCATTAAAAAGGGAGTAAGATTAATTTCTGCATTACCAATCAATGGATAGAAAACTCATTAAATTCATATGAAGTTATTAACCAGATGACAAAAAAAAACGTATTTTATGCACAATCCGGCGGCGTAACTGCAGTAATTAACGCATCGGCTTGCGGTGTAATTGAAACGGCTCGTGCCCACAAGGACAAAATCGGCAAAGTCTATGCAGGTCGTAACGGCATCATCGGCGCACTGACTGAAGATCTGATCGATACGTCCAAAGATTCCGCCAAATCCATTGCGGCATTGCGCTACACCCCGTCGGGCGCATTCGGTTCCTGCCGTTTCAAGCTTAAAGGTATTGAAGAAAACAGATTGCAGTACGAACGCCTGATTGAAGTCTTCAAGGCGCACAATATCGGTTATTTCTTTTATAACGGCGGCGGTGATTCCGCTGATACCTGTCTGAAAATTTCACAGTTGGCGGATAAAATGGGTTACCCCATTCAGGCAATCCATATACCCAAAACAGTGGACAATGATTTGCCCATCACTGACTGTTGCCCCGGTTTCGGCTCGGTCGCCAAATACGTTGCCGTATCGGTACGCGAGGCCAGTTTCG
>JBDSEJ010000335.1:0-4480 GCA_039920105.1 Candidatus Nitrotoga sp.
AGAGAGCATTTGAAGATAACGCGTGAAACTGCAGATGTGCCAACAGAGGCATCCACACTGGCGGGTCTTCTGGCATGGCTGCGTTTGCGCGGAGATATATGGGCGCAGGAGCTGGCGGACAGTCGCGTGCGATGCGCAATCAATCAGGAATTTGCTGGTTTGCCTGCTGCCATCAATGAGCATGACGAGATCGCCATTTTCTCGCCTATCTCTGGAGGTTGATCAATGAGTGTTTTAATACAGGAAGATGATTTTGACCTTGCCTCCGAATTGACAGCCCTGCGTTCCGGAAACTCAAAAGTAGGTGCCATGGTTAGCTTCGTCGGTTTAGTGCGCGATTTTAGTCATAATGAAACGATAGAGAGTATTTACCTTGAATACTATCCCGGCATGACTGAAAAGGCGCTCAATAAAATCATTGCTGAGGCGACTGAGCGGTGGAGCTTGATAAATGTTCGTGTCATCCACCGTATTGGGCAATTGCTTGCAAGCGACCAGATTGTGCTGGTGGCGACTACTGCATTGCATCGCGGTGAGGCATTTGCGGGCTGTGAATTCATCATCGACTATTTGAAAACAGCCGCTCCATTCTGGAAAAAAGAACAAACCAAAGAAGGGTCCCAGTGGCTGGAAACGCGTGATACTGACGTGAAACGCATGGAACATTGGCATAACGATACAGTCAGGAAATCAGCATGAATAATGGCATGACCCACTTCGATCAAGACGGACAGGCACATATGGTGGATGTTGCTGGCAAGAGCGAGACCCAGCGTATCGCAAAAGCGTCTGGTAGTATCAAAATGAGTCCCAGTACGCTGGAGTTAATTGCTGCCGGTACAGCCAAGAAGGGCGATGTGCTGGGTATAGCGCGAATTGCTGGGATACAGGCAAGCAAGCGTACCGCTGAATTGATTCCATTATGCCACCCGCTATATCTGACTCATGTTGCAGTGGAGTTTAATCTCGATCATGAGGGCAATACGGTGGAATGCATCGCCACCGCAGAAACGTTTGGCCGTACCGGTGTCGAAATAGAAGCCATGACCGCAGTGAGTATCGCCCTGCTGACTATCTATGATATGTGCAAGGCGGTTGATCGTGGCATGGAAATCAACCGGCTACGCTTACTGGAAAAAAAAGGTGGGCGTTCAGGACATTGGCAAGCTGAATAATCTATTTGGGTCGTTGCGCTGACTTGGGCCGGAATGATGTCAATACGTCTGGGTTTGTTTCTATGTAGGGCCCACCAATCAAATCTACGCAGTAAGGCACGGCGGCAAAAATTCCATCCAGTGTTTCCTTGATTGCCTTCGGCTGCCCAGGTAAGTTTAGAATCAGAGACTGCCCGCGTGTCACACCAAGCTGGCGTGACAGGATTGCCGTAGGCACATAACGCAAACTGACTGCACGCATTTGTTCTCCAAAACCAGGTAATATTTTGTGTGCCACGGCCAATGTTGCCTCCGGAGTAACATCACGTATTGCTGGACCAGTCCCACCTGTAGTCAAGATCAGATGGCATTTTTCCTGGTCTGCCAATTCAATCAAGGTTGTCTCTATCACCGTCTGTTCATCCGGTATCAAACGTGTGACACATTGCCATGGGCTAGTCAACGTCTGTGTAAACCACTCTTGCAATGCTGGTAAGCCAGCATCCTGATAAACCCCGCTGCTGGCTCGGTCGCTAATTGAAATAAGGCCAATCTTAAGTGTATTTGTCATATGTTTTATTTTGTTAGATTGAGAGATGTTGAACAACTCTTGGCGTGGAGTTGTCACCTTGCGAAATTACCAGTTTGGCTTAACTGTCTCAGACAAATTAGCTATTGTTATTTTTAAATTATTGAAATAAGACTTGGCTACAATTGTGTCACAACAGAATGCGTTATATCGACTTTTCATAGGCTTATTTCACCGCATGAAAGGAGCTTTTTATTGAAGCTTTAGCATGTCAGAATTATTCAAATTTAAGGCGCTAATTTTAGTCTTTACTAATATTCAACTATCACAGATGGCTACAAGTTACGCCAAAAGGCTTTTAATCCAGCGATATATACAACTATAGGTTACTGGTTAGCGTGTAGTAGCCAATGCACTGGCCGTTTGTGTCTCCGCTTTCAATAAAACTGATGCACTTGCCTTCTTCTGAGCTTGCTCTTTCAATAAAATAACTTTAGTCAATACAATAATTATCAGTAGGTGGTAATAGAGATCGAAATTGGACAGCCCTAGAAAGGCTCCGGCTACTGCAAAGCCAACCATGCTTACTTGACCCATTGAGGCTAAGTCCGCTGCCCATTTTTTTTCAGGATCGCGTTTCGCTTGTTTTATTGTCCAAGAGCCTGTTCGCCACGTCAAGAGAGCAAGTAATAACCACAGCCCAAGCCCGATAAATCCATGCTCACCCAGCACTTCAAAATATACGCTATGAACATCATGGACCATGTTCGGGTTTGGTGCGTAGGCATGGAATGTTCGATATTGGAACATTTCAAACCCACCGCCGGTGGGATGAGCTTTAGCCACATTAAATGCTGTCCACCAAGCGTTAATCCGGCCTAGAGCTGATGCATCTTGCTCATATGTTTTAATGGTTGACATGCGGTCATACCATTCTTGCGGCATAACCAAGGCCACAATGACGACGGCGACGGCAAGCATAACGGCGGTGAAAAATTTACTCCGGCTTTTCATCCAGAAGATCGAACCCATTACCGCAGCGCCCACCAGCGCACCTCGTGATTGCGAGCCGATAGCCGATACTGCGGTGAGTACCATTGCTGCCCCCAATCCCTGGTGTAGCCACTTGCGTGTCTCATTTAACTGTAAATAGCGCAGCAGAGGAATAGTCATTAACAAAGCCAAGGCGATTTCATTGTTACCGTCGATGAAAGTCCCTGGTGGTCCTTGGACACGGTGTACACCACCATGCAGTATCGTGAAAATTCCGCCTTTCACTCCGTAAAAACCAAGTGATAGCGCAATTACCCAAACCAGTCCATGCAACCGTTGACGATTAGTGATTACCAAGGGTGTAAGAAAGATCATGATTTGGATTTTCAGGACTTTTTGCAATTGCTCCCATGCCAGATCAGAGTAAAACGCAAAAAAGGTGGTTACACACATCCATACAATGTACATGACCAGCACCGTCATCTCACGCGTCCACGGCATGTGCTTCGGCTCTTTTGAAGTGAATACGCTGATTATTGTCGTAATTGCCACGATATATGCAAAGGGCATGTTAATCGCGAAACCCCAAGCCAGCCGATGGGGATTCATGTAGCTCAACCAGGAAAAAAGATAAAGGCCAACATATGGGCGCGATAAAACCATAGGCAACAGTCCAAACACAATGGCAGTGACGATCAAGTCGCGCATTGGCTTATTCCCTTTCTTTATCGGAGGAGGGGAGGGTAAACCATGTCACGCGTTTTTTTAAATGTACTTCCTTAAGTAAGCCATTGTGCAAACTTTTTGCGATTTGCTGCTCATGATGCCAGCCGCGATCCTTGACCTGATACAATTTGCCCTTGCCTGATTGCGGAGCACCCAGCGCTTCGCTTCGCGAGAGACGCTCGATTGCTTCTGCATAGACCTCAGCGCTATCGCGGACAGCGCGCCAGAACAGGGTGAGTTCGTTGTCGCCCTCATGCACTTCGGGGCAAATATGGGCGAGTAGCTTGCCGGTGTCGATGCCAGCGTCGATGAAATGCAGCGTACAACCTATTTTTTCCGGTTCTCCATTATAGAGCGCCCAGAAAGTGCAATCTGCGCCGCGGTATTCGGGGGATAAGCCGCCATGTAGATTGACAATCCCTAATGAGCCGCGCGTAAGCAGCGGCCCTTTGATGAGCGAGGTGCCGAATACGGCAATTACGTCTGGCCGAAGCCGATCGGCAAGTTCGATTACACTCGGATGATTAATGTAGGGCACCTCGGTAACCAACTCGGGCCTGTCGAGTCGTGGCTCGGTATTGCCAAAGAAAAACTTGCCTTCACCCCCGTCAGCATAACGTTTACGGTCTCGTAGCCAGCGCCATACTTTGCGCCACAGGGTATCCGGGCGCAGCAGCTTGAGTATTTTTTTGTACGTCCAGTGGCTGCCTGATTCCTGTACGATAGCAACCACGCTTGTGGTACCGCACAACCGGTTCGCGACATAGAGATGCCGCGGTGCGCGGCCGCATAACACCATGATTGAAAGTTTAGTCAACTGGACACTCTCCTGACCTGGCAATTCGCGTGGCGACGGGAGGAATCGCACAATCTTGCATATCCATCATCAGCGCATCTGCAAAAAATTTTGCTGCCCAGTTTGGATATTCAAAACGGGAATAATCGCCCCAAATTGGAAAGGAACCAGCGATACCCCCCCGCACCGCCTCGTCAGTATCATCAAGACGCTGTGTGCGTTTTACATAGCCGATTGCACGGCGCGCATTCTCATGAAGTTCCGGTGCGCCGCCATCCTGCG
>JBDSEJ010000336.1:0-4121 GCA_039920105.1 Candidatus Nitrotoga sp.
TGATGGCCTGCTGCAATAGTGCGGCTCCTTGTGCATCGGGCGCACAGAGAAGGTCGATCTCGCTTACAGTGAGCTGTGCATTAGGTTTGTGCTGGCGAGTTAATGCACGTTGTCGTGCTTCGTTCACACGTACTTGAATATCACTATTTGTTTCTCCATCAGCCTGTTTAAGCAAGGTTTCCTGTGGCACTGCGGGGACTTCGATCTGAATGTCTATGCGATCTAACAGCGGACCAGAAATTTTGCCGCGATAGCGTGCGATTTGATCGGGGGTGCAACGGCACTTGCCGTTGTAATGGCCAAGATAACCGCACGGGCAAGGATTCATTGCAGCAACTAACTGAAATTGGGCGCGAAAATCGGCACGACGCGCAGCGCGAGAGATAGTGATGCGTCCACTCTCGAGTGGCTCGCGCAGCACTTCCAGTACATTGCGCTCAAATTCCGGCAATTCATCCAGAAACAATACGCCATGCATTGCGATAGAGATTTCACCGGGACGCGGATTGCTGCCGCCACCGACCATAGCAACGGCTGATGCAGTGTGATGTGGTGATCGGTACGGTCTGGTTTTCCAGCGGCTGACATCAAACATGCCGCCTAAAGATTGCATTGCTGCACTTTCCAGTGCTTCAGCTTCAGTCATTTGTGGCAGGATGCCGGGGAAACGCGCCGCCAACATCGATTTGCCGGTACCGGGCGGGCCGCTCATCATTATGCTATGACCGCCAGCGGCGGCAATTTCAAGCGCGCGCTTGGCCTGACTTTGACCCTTTACTTCGCGCATGTCCGGATAATCCGGCATCACAGGCTGTGTACTGGCAATTTGACGGGTCAGAGCAGCACGACCTGACAAATGTGCTGCCACCTGCAATAAAGATTTTGCAGGATATACTGCGGCATCTTCTACCAGCGCAGCTTCGACGGCATTAATTTCAGGGAGGATAAATGCCCGTCCGTTGGATGCTGCGTGGTAGGTCATTGCAAGCGCGCCTCGAATTGGTCGTAGCTCGCCGGTAAGTGCCAGTTCACCTGCAAACTCAAACTCGGCAAGTCTGTTTGAGGGTATCTGTCCAGATGCGGCTAGAATGCCCAGCGCTATGGGTAAATCAAAACGTCCGCTTTCCTTGGGTAAGTCGGCAGGTGCAAGATTAACCGTGATGCGGCGACTGGGGAACTCAAACTGGCAAGTCAGCAGTGCCGCGCGGACACGGTCCTTGCTTTCTTTTACTTCGGTTTCCGGCAGGCCAACAATGGTAAAGCTGGGCAGGCCGTTGGCGAGGTGCACCTCAACAGTGACCAGTGCGGCATCCATGCCGGAAAGTGCGCGGCTATATAAAACCGCGAGGCTCATTTATTTAGGGGTTGCGTTGTGCTTCAAGGGCGGCGACCCGAGCTTCCAGTATCGTCAGTTTTTCAATTGTGTGTGATAGCAGTTGGGTTTGTACATCGAACTCTTCGCGCGTCACCAGATCCAGCTTGGTAAAACCTTGCGCCAGCAAGGCGCGTGCATTCTTCTCAACATCTTTTGCCGGGCTGTTAGCCACCGCTTTGCTTAACTTGGCGGAAATTTCATCGAAGAATTTTGCATTTAACATCGTGTGTCTCCATACCTATGCATGAGGCGTATAGTGTAGCAAACTTTGCTTGAGCTATAGCTGTGTCTGAAAGTGCAAGCACAAGCATTGTCGCATGTACTCTAAACTCAATTATTGCAGTCAACCCCGCTGGCCATTGTAGATAAAATTTAGCCTTAATGAAAAAGCAGTTCTCTGCTACACAGACGATGAGTAATTTAAAGAAATTGCCAACGCTTATTCGTGCACTGTTCAGCCCATCCTGTTATGACCACGCAGTTGGAAAGGTACAGTTGATCGAAACGCATATTTCCTGGGTATTGCTCACCGGAGAGTATGCTTACAAACTTAAAAAGCCACTGAATCTGGGATTCCTGAATTTCAGCACGCTAGAGCAACGGCAGCAGGCTTGTGTTGAAGAAGTGAGTTTGAACCGTCGGTTGGCACCAGATATTTATATTGGTGTGGTTGCCATCACCGGCAATTCGGATACACCGAGTATCGACGGCCAAGGCGAAATCATCGAATATGCCGTAAAAATGCGCCAGTTTCCTGTCGATGCAACCCTTGATTCTATTGATGAACGCGGTAATCTGGCCAATGAGCAGATTGACCAGCTCGCCGCGCGACTGGCGCATTTTCATCTTACTGAATGTGCCCGTGCGTCCGAGGATAGTCAGTGGGGTGATCCAGGCAAGATAGCGCAATCAGTCGTAGAAAATTTTCAATCCTTGAGCGGTTTATTGAAGGGCACGACAGAAAAGAAACGTTTGGCGGAATTGCAATGCTGGAGTGATGCCGAACATGACCGACTCACTCCGTTGATGTCTAAACGCAAGCGTGATGGCTGGATCCGTGAGTGTCATGGCGATCTGCATTTGGGCAATCTGGCCTGGGTGAAAGGCCAGTTAATTATTTTCGACTGTATTGAATTCAATTCAGCCTTGCGCTGGATTGATGTCATCTCTGAAGTTGCATTTTGTTATATGGATTTGCTGCATCGCCAGCATTGTGATTTGGCCATGCGTTTTCTCAATGCCTGGTTGGAGGCTAGTGGCGGCTATGATGGCATGGCGTTGTTGCGTTATTACGTCGTATACCGCGCATTGGTGCGCGCTAAAGTTGCTGCTCTGTCCTCCAGGCAAGCGTCTGACGGCAATACCGAAGCAAGCTACGCCGAAGTTGGTAATTTTTTACACCTGGCGGAAACTCTGTCTCAAAGTATACCGGTTCAACTCTGGATTACGCATGGCCTGTCAGGTTCTGGTAAAACCACGCTTACACAATCACTGCTGCAAGAGAATGGAATGATTCGGCTGCGTTCCGATATCGAACGCAAGCGACTGTCCGGCTTAAACGCTTTGGCGCGCAGCTGCAGTGGGGTAGGGGAGGCACTGTATACGGAGGAAGCTAGCCTCCGTACCTATACTCACTTGGCGCGTCTAGCTGAGGGGTTGCTGTGCGCTGGCTATCCGGTGATCGTCGATGCTGCTTTCCTCGCACGCTGGCAGCGTGATTTATTCAGGAAAATTTCACAACGGCGTGGCGTGACTTTTAGAATACTTGATATAGAAGTTGATCTCGCCACGCTACGCGACCGTATCAGCCACCGTGCTGCACAAGAAAACGATGCTTCTGAGGCGAATTTGCAAGTTCTGCAATACCAGATCGAAACAAATCAGGTCTTGGGTGTAGACGAGCTAGATGCAGTAACACGAATAGGTGGGGTGGCTGAATTGATCGGTCTGATTAAAAATTAACCCGCATGAGATCGACGGCATGATCAACCCAGATTTTATGTATCAGCAAAAATTGGCATCTTTGTTATCAGGTGTGGCTTAACATGGGGAGGAATAACTATGTTGTTTCGCGATCGTAAAGATGCTGCAACCAAACTTGCAGAGCAGTTGTCTCAATATTGCGGACAGCATCCTCTGGTGCTGGCAATTCCGCGTGGCGCGGTACCAATGGCAAAAATCATTGCCGAAGCGCTGGATGGTGAAGTGGATGTGGTGTTAGTTCGAAAGCTGCGCGCACCGGCCAATCCGGAATTTGCAATCGGTGCAGTGGATGAAACAGGTTGGATCTACCTTACTGAATATGCTGAACGAGTAGCGGAAAGCCATCAATATATCGAATCCGAAAAGGCCACTCAGCTTGAGGTGATGCGCCAGCGACGTGCCAGCTACACGCCGGTGCGTCCATCGCTGGACCCGGCGGGGCGCATTGTTATCGTAGTGGACGATGGTTTGGCTACTGGCTCCACGATGATCACTGCACTCCATGCATTGCGCGCCAAGCATCCGCAAAAATTGATCTGCGCCGTGCCAGTGGCGCCGCCAGATACCTTAGTCAAGGTAACACCTTACGCAGACAAGGTGGTGTGTTTGACATCACCCGAACAGTTTTATGCGGTGGGACAGTTCTATCAATCCTTCCCTCAAGTGAGTGATGAAGAAGTGATAGCGCTACTAGTGTAGTGCGTCAAACAGATTGCATCTTATTAAGCTTAGCCTGAGCGCGCGTAACTTTTGCGAGGATGTC
>JBDSEJ010000337.1:0-2213 GCA_039920105.1 Candidatus Nitrotoga sp.
TGGAAAAATATGCCCATCGGCAAGTCCGCCACCGATGGGCGTCACGTTCCGCGGTAACGGTAACAAAACAGACAAAGGGGACATTTCTACTTTGCAGGCAAGGGGACATTTCTATTTAGCGTTGACAGCTGAATACCCGGTAATTGCTAAAGATGTCTTGCGATACGCGCTAAAACGACCTCGCGTGGAAAAAGCACTAATACTGCATCTACCGAGGGTGTCTGGGTTTGCCCGGTGAGTATTACGCGCAACGGCATCGCCAACTTAGGCATTTTTAAACCATGTTTACTTACAACTTCCTTGATCGCAATTCCAATCGGTATAGCTTCCCACGTCACATCCTTAAAGCGTTCCGCCAACTCCTGCAGCGCAGGAATTGTTTCAGCAGACATTTGGGTATTCAGCAGTTCCTGATCGGGGTGTAGGTCGATATAAAATATTTCTGCTGCATCCGTCAACTCGTTAAGGGTCGTGACTCGTTCTTTATAAAGGCTAATTATGGCTTCCAATGCGGGTACGGCGCTTACTGTTATGCCTCTTGCTTCTAAGCGCGGACGTATTAGCGCAACAAGCCGTGCGTTATCGGCCTGTTTTATGTAATGCTGATTGAGCCAGTTTAATTTTTCTGTGTTGAATTGTGCCGCAGATGGCGTGATATGGTCGAGGTCGAACCACGCGCAAAATTGCTCCACCGAAAAAACCTCATCATTACCGTGCGACCATCCCAATCGTGCCAAGTAATTAATCACTGCCTCCGGCAAATAACCCTCGTCATCATATTGCATCACGCTAACTGCACCATGGCGCTTGGACAGTTTCTGTCCGTCGTCACCCAATATCATCGACAGATGAGCGTACTCTGGCACATTGGCACCCAATGCCTTAAGTATGTTTATTTGACGTGGCGTATTATTGACATGATCATCCCCGCGTATTACGTGCGTGATACCCATATCCCAATCATCGACTACTACGCCAAAATTATAGGTAGGCGTGCCATCGGTACGGGCAATAATGAGATCGTCAAGCTCTTCATTGTCAAATTCAATAATCCCCTTTACCAAGTCTTTCCATATTACCGCTCCCTTGGCAGGATTCTTAAAACGAACCACTGGTATCGTTTGAGGAGGCGGTTCCGGTAATACTTTGCCAGACTCTGGGCGCCAGCGTCCGTCGTAACGTGGTTTTTCGCCACTTGCGCGTTGGGCCTCACGCATTGCATCCAGTTCAGCTGGTGAGGTGTAACAGTAATAGGCTAGCCCTTTATCCAGCATATGCTGGATCACTTCTTTATATCGATCCATACACTGCATTTGATAGAACGGGCCTTCGTCATAACTCAAATTAAGCCAAGCCATGCCATTTAGAATGGCTTGCACCGCCTCAGGTGTGGAGCGCTCTACATCAGTATCCTCTATGCGTAAGATAAAAGCGCCACTATGCTTGCGGGCATAAGCCCAAGAAAATAGTGCAGTACGGGCACCGCCAATATGCAAATATCCAGTGGAGCTAGGCGCGAAACGAGTACGTATGGTCATAATTTTTGATAGGTAATTTTTAGTCATTAACAGAGTCCTTATTTTACGCCACCTTGCCGCTTGTGCTCCTATCAATGTTAGTAATGCATGATATTGGCCATTTTGCAGCACATAAACTGTCCGCTTTCTGTTTCGTGCTTTCTGAGTTGTTGTAGAGCATTTGTATAGCAGGTTAAGATTCGTTATAAAAAAAATGTCCTTGCTCAATATGATTGGACTCCTCGGACCCGCGGAATATTGCTGGTTGTAGTGCTGCAATCTATTTGGAATTTAAGCACTTCTGGCTGATATGATTTGCTGATGGATGTTTTTGCTTTTTCGGTTCAGATAAATGCTTTGGTTTTTAAGTTGTGGAGTAAAGATATATGCACCGATGGTGGCCTTAAGATATTGAATACTTGCGGGTATGTTCGCTAAGTAGGTGAAATTTGCTTCCATTGTTGGGAACAGCATTGTCAACGCTAAATAGAAATGTCCCCTTTCCTGCAAAGTAGAAATGTCCCCTTTGCCTGTTTTTCCTTTACCGCGAAAAGCTGCGTTTCTTGGCATCGCAGTTTCCCAACACCATAGTCGGCTACCGTAGCGCTTTCGAGGGCATGGCCGGACACGACGAGGTGATCTTCCTGAACTCATCCTACAACCGCAGCCACGAATATCCCGGCCTGACGGTAGCTC
>JBDSEJ010000338.1:0-1692 GCA_039920105.1 Candidatus Nitrotoga sp.
CTTACAATTGATGCCAGCAAAGCCCGAGCTATTGACCACGATATTGTGGAAACAATTGATGATTTTTTAATAACCGCTCCAAATCATAATATTTCAGTTGAAGTTTATGATCTATATGGTAAAGAAAGTTTAAGAAACCATAAGGAATTTGTCATTTTGAAAGATCACTATGATAAAAGCCCATCCGGTAAAAATACGATTGTCGATAACAAGATTATGGGATTATGAGAAACTTCAGGACTTCAATTTTTAGAGCGCCCGCCCCTTATTAGAAGCCTCTTCCCACCAATATTTTTTTTTCATTAAACGTGCCCTGAGCGGCGCGCCGAATTCTGTCATTGACTGCAACCCACTCCTGCGTTTCGGGAGGCGATTCAGCTAAAAGATAATCGAAATTGCCGTGGTCAATACGGTGTAGTGTCGCATAAAGAACTTGCCCATATGCATCAGCCAGTAAAGGCATCTGGATGCTTATGATTTTACTACTGACTTTATATTCGTTATTGTCGCTCAGATGAAGAACTGCGGCTTTATAGCCCAGATTAGCCAGTCTATGTGCCCGAAGCCATAGTTCATTTGCAGGATGGATTTCAATTGGAGTTGTGGGCGCATAGTGTGAGTCAAGCATGCCGGAAGCTCTCACCTTAGAGGATGTTGGCTGAGCTAGCAGTATTTGCTTATTAAGCGTGTCCTCAATAGCTTCAACGGAAACTCCACCTGGCCGCAATAGTAAAGCCTCCCCTTGCACTAAGCTAATAATGGTGGATTCCACACCAATACGGCATGAACCTCCATCCAGAATCATACCTACACTGGATCCCAGTTTATTATGTACATGTTGCGCTGTGGTTGGGCTTATCTGTCCAAAACGATTTGCTGATGGGGCTGCAATTCCTCCGCCGAATGAACGTAACAGGAGGGTTGCGACGGGGTGGTCTGGTACACGCAGTCCTACGGTATTTTGTCCGCCGGTAACCTCATTAGGCACTTGGCTGGATCGTTGTAAGATCAAGGTTAATGGGCCCGGCCAGAAGGCTGTTGCCAGTCGCCATGCGTCATCTGGGATTCCCTGCGCCCAATCTGATAGCTGTGAAGCAGCGGCTATATGAACGATCAGTGGATGATCGACTGGTCGGCCTTTGATCTCAAAAATCTTTCTAACTGCAAGTGGATTGGAGGCATCTGCCCCCAATCCGTATACAGTCTCAGTGGGAAAAGCTACAGTTTCTCCTAACCGCAGTAATGCCACGGCAGCTTGTATCTCGTCATTCTGGGTAGCGTATTGATTCACTGCAGGTATCTTGTTTTCAATCTTGTGTTCGGTCGACTTGTCGCGGTTCTGCCGACGACTCATCGCCTGAATAGGGATAACGTACATGGCCCAAGCGTATTAGGAACACTGACAGCGTTAGTAACAGAATAGAGCCAGTTATTGCGAGCATGCGCCAGTCGTCAAGTGCCTTCATGTCTAGGATCAGGTAGCGCGCAAGTGCCACCATAGCGATGTACAATGGAAAGCGAACAGGCAGTTTGCCTTAGACACCGCTCGATCCGCTCGATCCGATCCGGATCGTGAGCCCGCTCACGCTCGTTCAGGGCGATGGGATCAAGATCGGCGAAGGAACGTCATTCTATCCTCAAGTCGGTCTCGAGACTGGCTTCGAGTCGAACACGTTCTATCAGCCCGACAAC
>JBDSEJ010000339.1:0-5849 GCA_039920105.1 Candidatus Nitrotoga sp.
TAACGCATGAAAAAGCTTATAAACTTAATATCTGTGTCGAAGAGAAAAGAGGCTTGAAATGAGCCGGCAAGGCTAAGGGATGAAGCACTTATGGGACTTATGGGTTAGACCGAACCTGTAAAAATGCTTTTCTTGGATTCAAAATCTTTCGTTCAGACTCACTTGAGAAATAAATAATACTTGGGTCACGACAAGCCGTATGGGCCGCTAATGAGCAACGTTGAGCTTTATTTTCTGAGCTTACTTCAAGTCAAAATCGTTTAAATTTGTGTGATCGAGACGTTGTGATGCACATTAAATTAAATAAATGGAAACCTGATATTAAATTTTATGGTGTGTTGGATGATATGGCGCCTGCTACAGGTGTGTTCAATTTTTCAGCTTCTTGTTGGCGAATCATTTGTTTGACCTGCTCGCGTGTTCCCACAGGGGCTTTGCTAAATGCCTGGAACTTTTCGCGGGCACGGTCACGCTGTTCGGGTGTTAGCTTGCTCCATTTTTCCAGTCTATGATGCAGGCGTTGTTTCTGCACTGTATCAAGCTGTGGATAGTGTTTCGCTAAATTGAGGAGACGCTGCTGCTGCTGTATTTGTAATGCATTCCATTCCTTAGAGAGTGGAGCCAGTGCTTCTTGCTGCGCTAATGTGAGATTTAGCCATGTCTCTGCCCAAGTTATCGCTGGGAGAAGTAAAAATACCGTAAAGGTGAATGCTAACATGCGATGGTGAATCAGGTACATGATAAGTCAACGTAAAAGTGTATGGGTAAATCACCAGTTAGAATAGCAATATCTACGTCGCTTGTATCGAATTTTGCATTTTGATTCCAATAAGCTGTAGCGCTGACCAAAATTGTCCCAGCCAGCAAAGTGGTCGCCCACCAGCGCGCCTTGTGCCGCGCGCCGAAAGCATGCCATATGGCATGCCCAGCTCGGGCAAAGGCTGGCTCTACACAGTGTGTAGCATAGCGTGCCATGGCTTGTTCCCGTGCTTGCTGCAGACGTGTCAGCGTTGGTCGTTCGAGCTGAGCGACGGAGTGGTTAAGCAATTGTTTGATATTTTCATGGCTCAGTTCATTTTTTTTCATGGCAAGTTAACCCCTTTTTTCCTCAAAACGGCCGCCAGGCTATGGGTGGCGCGTGAGCAATGTGTTTTGACGCTACCTTCCGTGCAACCCATAATCGCCGCTGTTTCTGCGGTATCCATATCTTCCCAATAACGCAACAGGAAGGCCTCTCGTTGACGTGCTGGAAGAATGATTAACGCTTCTTCAATAAGAGCAATAAGTTGGGATTGTTCATAAGATGCATCAGGAGCAAGTCCTTGGCTGTTATTGTCTTCGTCCTGGAGGCTGTCAAGAGGCTCATATTCTGTCTCCTCATGCTGTGGAACCAGTGAGGACATAAGCGAAACCCACCTGGATCGAACTTTCTGTCTTCTGCAATGGTCACGAATAGTGTTTTGCAGAATACGCTGAAATAACATGGGCAACTCATTTGTAGGCTTACCGCCATACTTTTCGGCAAGTTTAAGCATGGAGTCCTGTACGATATCCAGTGCAATATGCTCGTCACGTATTGCGAACAAAGCCTGTTTGTATGCGCGACGCTCGGTTTCGGTAAGAAATTTTGAAAGTTCGTCGTGGCTGGCCAGTTTTAAATGCTCCCCTGAAGGGTTATGGTTTACTGAGTAACATTGAAAGTTCAAGAGTTATCCAAATTCCAAATTTAAGATGCGAAAAAAATTACAACAATACACGTCTTTGATATGTAATAAGTAAATTTACGCTCAATATATGCAATATAAGATAAAGCTTTATAATTCAATAGATGCCATTCTAATTTTATGAGTGACGATGCTAACAAGTTTAATCATAAATCAATAGATAATTTTTAATCCAGTTCTGGCGTGGGGGTTGACCAAAATGCGACTAACCTTTATCTTGCACGGTTCTTTAATTATTGTTTGCTAAGGTAGTTTGACATGGAACTGACGGGTGCGGAAATAACTATTAGATGTTTGCAGGAAGAGGGGGCTGAATATGTGTTCGGATACCCTGGTGGAGCGGTCTTGCACATTTACGATGCGTTGTTCACTCAGGATCAGGTTAAACATATACTAGTTCGTCACGAGCAAGCAGCAGTACATGCCGCCGACGGGTATGCGCGTTCCACCGATAGAGTGGGGGTTGCGTTAGTCACCTCCGGCCCCGGTGTGACCAACGCAGTTACAGGGATTGCCACTGCCTATATGGATTCTATTCCTATGGTAATTATTAGTGGCCAGGTCCCGACTTACGCCATCGGCGAAGATGCTTTTCAAGAAGTGGATACAGTTGGTATAACGCGACCTTGCGTGAAACATAATTTTTTGGTTAAAGATGTTAAGGATATTGCCAGCACTATTAAGAAGGCATTTTATCTTGCTAAAAGCGGCCGCCCTGGACCAGTGCTGGTGGATATCCCGAAAGATATATCCAATCAAAAGACGAAGTTCAGCTATCCATCATCGGTGAACATACGTTCTTACCATCCTGTGCAGCATGTTGACTTGGAGCAAGTCAAGTGTGCCGCGCAGTTGCTGTTAAAAGCAAAGCGGCCGATGATTTATGCAGGCGGTGGCGTAATTCTGGCTGATGCGTCTAAGCAATTGACAGAGCTGGTACGTCTGTTGGGTTTTCCCTGTACCAATACCTTGATGGGTTTGGGTGGCTTTCCGGCGACAGATAAACAATTTGTTGGAATGTTGGGTATGCACGGCACCTACGAGGCCAATATGGGGATGCAGTATTGTGATGTATTGCTGGCCGTAGGAGCACGTTTTGATGATCGCGTGGTTGGCAATGTTAAGCACTTTAATCAGGAAAAACGCAAGATTATTCACATCGATATCGATCCTTCCTCAATTTCTAAGCGGGTAAAGGTGGATTTGCCTATCGTCGGCGATGTGGCAGATGTGCTGGGTGAACTGCTGGCGGAATTACACAGTAGCAAGACAAAGCCGGATCTGCAGGAGATTGCGCCGTGGTGGGCGCAAATTAAAGAATGGCGCGGCAAGAATAGCTTAGTCTACAAAAATTCGGATGAGATAATTAAGCCACAGTTCGTGATTGAAAAACTGTATGAAGTTACCCAAGGTGATGCCTTCATCACTTCAGACGTTGGGCAGCATCAGATGTGGGCGGCGCAGTACTACAAATTTGATAAGCCGCGTCGCTGGATTAACTCCGGTGGGCTGGGCACCATGGGCTTCGGTTTGCCCTCGGCAATGGGCGTGCAACTTGCACATCCAGATGCGCAAGTGGCGTGCGTTACTGGTGAAGGTAGTATTCAAATGTGCATTCAGGAGCTTTCTACCTGCAAACAGTTTCAATTGCCGCTTAAAATTATCATGTTGAATAACCGCTACCTAGGGATGGTGCGCCAGTGGCAGCAATTCTTTCATGGCAACCGGTATGCCGAATCCTATATGGATGCACTCCCCGATTTTGTGAAGTTGGCTGAAGCTTATGGTCATGTAGGAATGCGCATTGAGAAGCCGTCGGATGTTGAACCTGCATTGAAAGAAGCATTTGGGCGCAAGCAACAACTGGTATTCATGGATTTCATAACAGATCAGACTGAAAATGTGTTCCCAATGGTACAGGGTGGCAAGGGCTTGTCTGAAGTGATTTTGTCGGAGGATTTGTAATGCGGCATATTATTTCCCTGTTGATGGAAAATGAAGCGGGAGCCTTGTCGCGTGTTTCCGGGTTGTTTTCAGCGCGCGGTTACAATATCGAGTCACTTACTGTGGCACCAACAGAAGATGACACCTTGTCACGTATGACTATAGTTACTAGTGGTTCTGACGAAGTGATCGAGCAGATTTACAAGCAGCTAAACAAGCTGATTGAGGTAGTCGCGGTGATGGACCTGAGCGAAGGTGAGCATCTGGAGCGTGAGTTAATGTTGGTAAAAGTGCATGCGGTAGGTGCGGTGCGTGAGGAGATGAAGCGCATGGCGGATATTTTCCGTGGGTGCATTATCGATGTATCTGACAAAACTTATACCATTGAGTTAACTGGCACCGGCCACAAGCTGGAAAGCTTCTTGCAAGCCATAGATCGCAGCCTAATCTTGGAAACCGTGCGAACCGGCGCGTCTGGAATTGGGCGAGGCGATCGCATCTTAAAATTTTAATTTTTTAACTTTATGATTATTTTAAAGAGGCCAACATGAAAGTGTTTTACGACAAAGATGCAGACCTGTCTATAATCAAGGGCAAGGGAGTGGCTATTATCGGTTATGGTTCGCAAGGGCATGCTCATGCCTTGAATCTAAAGGAGTCTGGAGTCAATGTGACCGTCGGCTTGCGTAAGAGTGGCGCTTCTTGGAAGAAAGCTGAGGCGGCTGGACATAAGGTTATGGAAGTAGCGATGGCTGTGAAGGGTGCCGATATAGTCATGATGCTGTTGCCTGATGAGAATATCCCTGATGTTTATAACGCTGAAGTTGCACCAAATATGAAGCCAAGTGCAACGTTGGCGTTTGCCCACGGCTTCAACATTCACTATAACCAAGTCATTCCACGTGCCGATTTGGACGTGATTATGATAGCGCCAAAAGGCCCCGGTCATACTGTTCGATCCGAATATTTGAAGGGCGGCGGTGTACCATCTCTAATCGCTGTGTATCAGGATAAGTCCGGACAGGCCAAAAACATCGCACTTTCTTACGCCGCAGCCATTGGTGGTACCAAGGGAGGGGTGATCGAAACTGATTTCCGTGAAGAAACGGAAACAGATCTGTTTGGTGAGCAGGCCGTGTTGTGTGGTGGTGCCGTGGAGCTGGTGAAGGCCGGCTTTGAAACTCTGGTGGAAGCTGGCTATGCGCCAGAAATGGCTTATTTCGAGTGCTTGCATGAATTGAAATTAATCGTAGATTTGATGTACGAAGGTGGCATCGCCAATATGAATTATTCCATTTCAAATAATGCGGAATATGGCGAGTATGTTACAGGCCCTAATATTATTACCGATGACACCAAGGAGGCCATGCGTGCCTGCTTGAAGGATATTCAGACTGGTAAGTATGCTAAGCAGTTCATTCTGGAGGGTCGTACCAACTATCCTGAGATGACCGCGCGTCGCCGTCTTAATGCCAAGCATCCGATCGAAACAGTGGGCGCTCAACTGCGCGCAATGATGCCTTGGATCAGTAAAAATAAGCTCGTTGACCAAAGCAAGAATTAGGGATAATGGAGCCGGGATTGAGAGTTTGAATAGGAAATGCAGGCTTACTCTCAATCTTAAGTTACACGATTCTTTGTTCTTCAGTCCTTGTTTCTAAAATCCAACCTTCATTTTTCTCTTCTAATGCCTAATTATCCCCACCCAATCATTGCACGTGAGGGTTGGCCATTCTTGGCCATCGCCATATTCATCGCTAGCTTGGTAACCTATTATGGTGGTGGCGTGTGGTCGCTACCCTTTTGGCTATTAGCATTGTTTGTGCTGCAGTTTTTCCGCGACCCGCCGCGCGAAATTCCGCAGGATGCGGATGCAGTGTTATCACCAGCTGATGGTCGTGTTGTGGCGGTGGAACGCACGCAGGACCCATATGTGCAGCGCGATGCTATCAAGGTCAGCGTGTTCATGAATGTATTTAATGTACATTCCAATCGCAGTCCCATAGATGGTTTGGTGAAGCGCATCCAATATTTCCCTGGCAAATTCGTGAATGCTGATCTGGCTAAGGCTTCTTTGGAAAATGAGAGAAATGCAATATGGATAAAAAGGGCTGATGGGCAAGACGTAACCAGTGTGCAGGTGGCTGGGCTGATAGCACGTCGTATCTTGTGTTATGTACA
>JBDSEJ010000340.1:0-14904 GCA_039920105.1 Candidatus Nitrotoga sp.
ATTATAGCCACGACCTTGGGTGGCTTAGGTATTCAACGGATTATAGAGTCTCAAAAACAAAAAGGTAATAAATAAATATTACTCAGCCTCTAATATAAGTACAAGCTCACAAACGATAAAATCGTTATCCTGATATTTACATAAGCACGGCCAAGCTTGGCCGTGCTTTCGTTATTGAAGCAACTCACCCACACTTACAATGCATTCAAACAACACTGAATTCCCTCACCTAGTTAAATTTTTGGTAATCTCCACAATTTCATTCTTTTTCGGTGCAATGCATGGATTGTTACAAGTAATACCGTCCATACGAGCATGGCTGGATTCTATCGGCAGTCCTTACGGTGGCCCTGGGCACATGATAGACCCCTTGGCACATGCACACATAAATTTAATCGGAGGGCTAGTAATATTGGCAATGGGAACAATGTATTATTTGTTACCCATTATTAGTGGAAAGGCAATCTACTCTTTACGCTTGACAAACCATTCGTGCTGGTGGACAACAATTGGCGTGTTTTATTTTTATACTACACAAGTAGTATTTGGCATAGTGGAAGGAAATTTATTACTAGACAATAACCTGCAAGCTATGGCAGAAGTGCATCGCTTTTACGGACCCATCGTAGCCAGTTCAGGCATGATCATGGCGACAGGTTTTTGCATCTATCTTGCTAACGTAATATTCACACTTAATAGTAGCGCCCGTAACCCTTAATAGGGGTAATTGCTAAGGCGATAAGTTCAACGGGAAACGCAAAACCCCTTCAGTTCCGTCGCGTTTTATTTGAACTTGTAATACGGACCTAGTGCCTGGAGCAACTTTCGCAGCCCTGCGGTAAACACCCACATCCCCATCTTGTATTGCCTGTACCCATTGGTCTTGGTCGTCAGTGCGAACTGAAACCATAATGTCATGGACTGGTCCACGTTCACCAGTGACGATCACCAAAAACTCATTTTTTCCAGTACGTGGTGGGCTAGGCCTAGATTCAACTCGCACCTCTGCACCCTGCCATTTTTGTGGTTTCGTATCAGCAACTTTTTCACCTCCACATGCTGATAACAGCACCAAAAAAAATAGCTTGATAAGTTTTACGTTGGTTCTTCGCAGTTGATTAGCCGGGATATATGAATTATTTTTCTGTATTAAGCTCATGGGATTGCACTTTATTATTTTTATCTGAATCGAGCGTGCCACCAATCGATGATCCATATAGATTGACCATGAAACGAACAAATGTGCTTCCGGCGGCAACGTAGAACAATGCTACGATGAACCCCCAGTCCACCCAAGGACGCTCATCCCCCGGACGAAGACCCCAAAATGGAAAACTCAAACCCACCGCAACCAGTAACACTGCAACAGTAACTCCAATAAACCAATATGGGATACTTTTTTGCGATTCAGGAATGGTTTCTACAAGCTCCCAATCTTCAAGCCCACGCTTGGCCAAACGTTCTTCATCAGAAGTATAGCCAAAATGATCATCCGGCTTCTCACCCCAGTCCGGCTCATCTACTTTCGATAAATCCTTAGCAGTTACACCAATATTGTTGGCGGTCATAGCACTCTCCTTTGTTCGGAAAAATGTTGAACAGGGAATCGCCCTGTCCAAGTATCACCTGATGAAACTTCCACCATAATAGAATATAAACCTCGTGGCAAATCCTGAGCGATGGATAGTATGAGCGATTCTCGCCCAACCGGTGGTAATTTAATGTCCTCAGCGCTAATCTGATAACTTCCCGGCGGCAAACCCAATACGCGCACTTGTAGCTCCGCTGAGTGATACAACTTATTGGAAAGGGCAATGCGATACTCTTGAACCGTGCTGCCCTTCTGGATATCCGCATTACCCACTGCTACATGATAAGGTTGATATGACCATAACCCCCAAATGAACATCACCGCACCCAATACCACGAAGGGGGTCGTCCAGCCCATGCGAGCAAACAAAGAAATGACAACGCCACTCAATTTATTAACACTTGTGCTTGTGCGCTCAAGCATTTCAAATCGTAATAACCCTGGGACTCCTTGTTTGTTATGCAAGCGATTGCAAGCATCGACACAATCACCGCAATTGATGCAACTGTCATAAATATCGGTTTTCCGCGGATCAAGATCGATAAAACAAGAGCTGACGCAATAATTACACTTCGCGCATTCTTCGCTACGACTTGCATCATATGCCACATGCAAAGTCTGCTTGGTTTTAAACGAATGCATCCAAACCCTGTAAATGCATGCGTATCGGCACCAAAAATGTCTTATTACCGCAATGTCTATTAAAATGATGACGACGCATACCGAATAAATCCAATGCAGCGATCCCGCCAACTTAGCATTCTCTTGCAATATCACGAAAGACCACACCACACTTGGCGGATAGAAATAAAATAATGGGATTAGCGCAAATAGCATAGCCGCCCCCAAAAAAGCAACTCCAAGCAGCATCCAATTCAGGACTTTGTTCTTGGCACCCGCCACGCGTGGCGCTTCTCCCGTTAAGCTTACTTCAGCATGCTTTCCTAATAGCTTATGCGTAAGATTGTTAGCCCACTCAGCCATAGTATTTTGAGGACATACCCAACCGCAGAACACAGTACCCGCTGTAGAGTACAGTAACACCAAACTGCTTGCCAGAAAAAGCCACGCCCCTGTTACCAAGGAAAAGTCGGCTAGCCATATCTGCCGGTCTAGAACAACAAAAGCGGCTGCACCCGGATCAATACGAAATAGGCCGCTGGCCGGAATCAATACAACAAGGATCAGCACCATCATCTGCACCAGCCGCCGCTTCCAACGAAATTCGGATTGGGCTGGCTTGGCACCTACTGCTGCGCCGATAACTTTGACAGGTATACTGGAAATAGATTTATACTTGATGCCACTGGCCATATTTAAGTTAATCCCCTGTCCTATTTGCTTCGCGGTCAAGCGGACTCAGCTCCAGCAAGTACGCGCGACTCATATCCGCGCGTGCATCACCGGCATTACGCTCAATTCGCCACAATGCGCGCACTGCCTCTACATGATATCGATTAAGACGCAAAATTTTCTGCAGCGCCTCTTTCTCGCTTAAACCATATTCACTTGCCTGCGCTAAAGATGAAAACATATTATCAGCCAACGCATATGCAATCCAGCGATCTTTTGGATTCGCCTTATAAGCCAAGCGCGTCATCTGGTTAGCCTGTTGGATTGAACCACGCGCAGCCGCAAGCCAGCTACGCGTCATCAGCTCGCTTGCTACGTAAGCCCGTTCAAAAGAATCTTTATCGTTGTCACGAATGCCAAGCAAATTTGCAGCGACTTCCATTTTCGGTCTTGTTTTCAGTAAATGCTGTAATAGCTTAGCCACATCTAACTCACCCGCATAGCGCGCGCGCGGCAGTCGAAATTCAATCACTGGCGACCACTCGTCTTGCACCTGCTCCTGATTAACCGGCAATGGCCCCCAATAACGTCCGAGCCAAGTCCACTTACCTTCGCCCGCAGTCGCTTCATCTTGTTGCTCCAAGGACATTCGCTGCAAGTTATGTAACAAACTCTGCGCACCCATAAACTTTTGTTGTGGGCCAACCAAGGCTAAATGCATTCCATCTAGAAATATTTGCCCATCTGGAAAAGCCAGCCGAAAACTATTAAAAATTATGCTGAGAGACTTATTATCAAATTGATTGAGCGCCAACCACTGCACAAATAATCCATTTTCGCTTAGGCGATTACGCACCCGCTGAAATTGCTGCACTGATAATAATGAACTTGACCCTGCCAAATCCGGATGGAATACATCTCCGATTATAACGTCGTATTGATCCCGGCTTGCACTTAGAAAGTGCCGTACGTCGTCACGTTCCACTTTGGTTTGAAACAGCACATTACGATTTAATGGGGCAAACCAAGTTGCAGCTGAATTAATCGCACCCTGTGACAATTCAACTGCACTTCGCTCCAAATTGGGAAATGCTAGCGAGCCCGCTATGGAAATTCCGGTACCCAATCCGAGAAATAGTACCGAGCGAGGTTGTTCATGCAACAACAATGGGAGACGCGCTTGATTAGACTGAACGAAAACCGCAGTAGGATCAGTTGAGGCATCCATTCTCTGCAAGTCGGTCAACAATACACGCTGCCCGTCTTGTTGCTCTACCACATGTGTCATCGAAATGGCGTCTTCGTAAAAATATAAATCTTTGCTTCCCTCTTGTGCACGCGGCAACAGCATATTTACTGGTGGTAATTTTACAACTGGCCACGCTGCAATTAAAAAAATGGGTACTGCAAGCCATGCGGCACGCGACTGCGCCCAAGTTAAACCCAGGATCAACAACATCGCAGCTGCCAACACCACCGTAGTGGCGCTACCCCAAACCGGGATCAGAACCCCTCCTGCAACTACCGCGCCAAGTGCGGCGCCCAGTGAATTAGCCCCGTATAACCATACCCCACCACCATTCGAGCGACTGTTTAACAAAGGCAACCAAGCTCCAAGTGCCAGTGTAACTGGCATAGTTACCAGCGCGAGTAGTAACCCTTGCATGCTCAATGCATTAAATAATGAGGTAAACTCAGCCCGCTCCACCCATGCCGAAAGCGCAGGTAGCAACCATAAGCTTATTATGGTGAATCCACCAGCAGCAATGGGCAAGATTACAAACCATACTTGCCTGTGCCGTCGCGGCACAAGCAAGCTGCCCAGTCCTATGCCCAGCAGGAATGAAGCCAGAATAACTGACAGCACGTACTCGGTGCGCAACATCACCATGCCGAACAAGCGCGTCCAAGCTATTTGCAAGATTAGACTTGCTGCACCGATTCCGGCATAGACGAACAGAAATGCTAAATGAGGTCTGCTTGCCCTAACACTTTTTTTGATAACCTGTGATGTCTTGTACCGCACTGAAAGCAGTAACAGCGCAACGGCTCCCAAACACCCAATCACGGCAACTATTCTGATTGCCCAGACCCAACCAAAGGCAGGCAACAACCAAAGTGGTACCAGTGCGCCACAAGCAGCACCTAGAGTATTTAAGCCGTAAATCTTCCCAAGCTTATCAGTCCAATTTCCCAGGGATGCTAAAATTAACGGAAATCCTGCCCCCATTATAAAGGCTGGAAATAGCAACAAACAAAATGCAACACTTGCAATAAGTCCATACCATTGAAATAAAGAAAGTTGCGCCGCCGCGTACTCCATTCCCATCGAAGTCATTTTCAGAATCAGCGGCAAAAGTAACGCGTAAACCGCGATACCACCTTCTAATGCAGCAAGCAACAACAATGGTCTTTTGATTCGGGATGCCCGGCGTACCGCAAACAAACTTCCTGCTCCCAACCCGCCCATAAACACTGCAACGGTCAGTACCACCGCAAATATACTCACACCAAATTGCAAAGAAAGTATACGCGCCAACAATACCTCGTATGCAACGCTAGTTAGACCAAATAACCCATACAACGCTGCCAAAGGCCAATAACTTCGCTCTGAGATTAATGATTGTGCTTCTTTCACCAGCATGAATTAACCTCAGTATGCAACAAGATTTATAAACAAATGCTATTTACCCAGCAAATATTTGCAATTGCAATTTATTAAGTGCGGTATACCTTTATAAGTATAATATTCAACGGGCTCTATACAATCTGTAGAATATTTAGCTTTTCGCAGTGGAACAGCAAACGGATTCAATAGCTCAGGCAATTAATGCAATCGCGTGCGTTTGCCTTAATCCTCTGGTTTACAACAATTGAAAGCCTCGGAAACCGCATTAATGGCGAGCGCTATTTAGCGACCTCTTAAAATGCAAGGCAACACCCACGTTATTTTTGGACTGTTTCTCATTGATTTTGCATCAAACTGACCACCCACGCCTGCACGATGCAAAGGGCGAAATGCCAACGCTTCAGCACTGCATTTATGATAACACTCCGAAGAAACGACTTTCTGTATTTAAAACGATCTAATCGTAAAATACTACCGCACTACATTTATCAAATAACCCGTTAGATAGAGCTACCGCGACGAATATATTGCTCAACATACACTGCTTAATGAACTAAAATATTGAAGTACAAATAGTGACTAACTAGAATGGATAAAACCAAATAATGCCAACAATAGCGTGTACAAAAGCCAAGGTGATGGTAAGCCCAGCAGAAATCATGTGCAGCACAAATACTTGCTTACCATATATTCCCATGGCGATACCCAGCGCCCCAGTAATCAGAAGCAATACTAACAATGGCACACCCAAAAAAAACATGGTCAAATGTTTTTTTTGAATGGTTGACGGCCTATCAATTCCAATCTGGCTAGCTTGCTGTTCAAATGCTTCCATCACTTTAGCGCTATCAACTTTCTGATCATTATTATCAGCGCGCGCAATTGGCATAGAACAAAATATCAGCAATACAGCTGATATCAACCAGAACCCTATTAGATACGGATTGGAGTCACTCTTTGCACTCACCATCATTCTTGACTCTCTACTGAATCTGTCTGTTGTTCTTTTAAATCGGGTTTACTTTCAGCCGCGTAGTGCCATGTCAAGACCGCCATCAGAATAAACGGAACAAAAAGAACTCCTAGCAGGAATAAAAAAATATACCAAAGCGTATCAATATGCACGTGAAGAAACCTGTAACTATCCACTGCATAGACCATCTTTACTAAAGACAGGGAGAGACATATAACCATACCCAACTGTCTCAATATTTTGAGCACTTTCACTCTTTATTGTCCTTTACCGCAATATTACTTGCACAACGAAATCCAAAAAAATCGGAAGCAAAATTTGGAAAAGCGAAATTCCGATGAAATACTGCTGACGAGAATGGATCCCCCTTCCATGAACCACCACGCAATACCTTGTAGCGGCTTCCAGTCGGAACAATGTCAATCTCTTTATTATTTGTTGCCCGAACGACTTTTCCTTTAAACAAATCTGATGGCGCTTCTGATCCAGAATAAGGCATAAAATCATCCTCTGTCCACTCATTTACATTACCCGCCATATCCATTACACCATATGGACTAACACCATTTGGATAGGCATTCACGTTGGTAGTCGACCCCACATTGTAATAAGTATTCAACCGCTCTGGTTCCATCTTATTACCCCATGGCCAGCGCCGAGCATCTTTTCCGCGCGCTGACTTTTCCCATTCTGCTTCGGAAGGAAGTCGCTTGCCTGCCCAATTAGCGTAAGCAGTTGCATCGTACCAAGACACCATAGTAACGGGGCGCAACATTTCGCCTTGAGGAATTTTTCCCCTTTTCCAGTTTAGCGGCGGACGATGTGAAGTAGCAGCTACAAATTTTGCATATTGAGCATTAGTTACTGGATATTTATCTATCCAGAAGTCAGGTAGCTTTACTGTATGCTGCGGACGATTTTGTTCATCAGAACGTTTTAAATTGGTTCCCATCGAAAAAACTCCGTCAGGGATTAATACCATGCTATCTATCTCTAGCCAATCCGCTTTGGAGACCAAGTTCTCAACTTCCGTAGCACTGTATCCTAACGTATGATTTTTTTCGGCCTCATGTGCACTATGCATCGCCAAATCTTCGCCCGCAGCACGAATGTGGGATGCTTCATCTGCCAAATCGTATGTTGCACGCGTACGCAATTCACCCATACGCTCGAATCCCTGATTCACTACGTATAGGGTTATACCAATTGCTAACAAGACAAAGCAGATTATAAATGTCGCCGATAAGTAACGTTTGCGGCGAGCGTAATCTAAGGTAGGAGGCACAGGTTTCCTGTTATCTGCAAGTACTGTCATTAAATATCTATCTCTCAATCTTCGGCGCGTTGCTTGTATACTGAACCTCGTGGACTCCTCCCATAAGTTGCTTTCACCATTATTTCACCCATAACCCCACCGAATGCTGCCGCGGTCATTACTACAGTCACAAGCAAAGCCCACATGCCGATAGGCATAAGTGACGCCCCCAATGGAACTTTGTCTAAATAAATAATTTCAAAATAACTTATCGATTTAACTATTAACGGGGGGAAGTAACACAACCACTTTCCGCCAAGTCCAAATATCACAGCTACCAATACACCAACAAAAAAAGGAAGTACAAACATATCAATGACCCACAGACCGTTAAAGTCCAGAATGCCACGAAATAATTCGATCTTCACACCAAGAAAACGATCTCCAAAATAGTTCAGCACACAACCCATCGTCACTGCCAAAACCCCGCTGAGGAATCGAGACATGGTCAAAGGTGTCAGTTTGCTCATGGACGGTACTCATGGCCAGTCAGCACTTCATGTTCGGCTTTACGTGTTTCTTCGAGGTACCAGTCTTTCACTTTTAAACTTGCCATGTAGCGTGCCAGAAGTCGTCTGTCATTTTCAGGCAGTTGCGCATATGATGGCATTTGGTATTCTTTCTTTAAGCGGGATGGCAATATTGATTGAGGATCTAAAGCTGAAAAATACTGATAGAACCAGTCTTCGCTTCTCAAAGAACCGATACCGTCCAATATCGGGGCAGGGACTGCTTTCATTAGATCACGCACCGTCCACAAGGAATGGCAACTTTTACAGTTTTTCTGCCGATATATATCAGTAGCAGCACGCTCAAGTGTCGCAGATGCCGTGCTGTAATAGGGAATTCCTTTGTCGACTTCCTGCATTGTGTTGAGGCGCCATAAGTTACGCCCCATAAAGCCAACAACTACAAGTGCTATTACAGCAAAAACAATTTTTTCACCTGATTTCATTTGACCTTTTGCTTTTCGATTTCCTGATTCTTTAAAACACGCTCTCGGCTTTGCATTTGTTCGGCATTCACCTTAACACTTTTGGCATATTCTTCTGGAGACATTTTATCTTTATCGCCTTCATCAAATACTAGATATTTGATATCTTCATCAAACTGTTCGTTCTTCATTCCCCATCTAATCCAAAAAATAACGGCAATAATTATCATTCCACCGACTATAAGCCAAAGGTATATAGACCATCCATCATCCAAAGATTGCAAGTAGCTTTCCATAATTTCTCCGTCGATCGTTAGGTATCTATTCTAGCGGACCATCTAGTAAAGATTCCCGCCCAGCATTTGCAACCCGCCAAAAATGACCGCTACGATGATGCCAGTAATTATCAGGCCAAACATCATTTTCTCGCCAAATCTCATTTTTTTTGGCGCATGACTTCCGAACATCACCATAAATACGATGCCAGAAAACACTAATACTCCCAACAGCATAAAAAAGAACACACCCGTACTAAATTGCTGACTTCGCATACCCTCTATGCTTAGATCCAATTTTGGTGAATATGCTGTGTTAACAACTAAATTTAACACACCACTTACATTTAAAATCTCAAGAAATGAATAAATAATTGCCTCCATTCATTCCAAATAAATCAGCGTAAAAAAGATTATGCCGCCATAGTGGCGGCATACCTCGTTCATTTAGCTTACAACAAAAATGTTATTGATCTTTCGACCTAATTTGTGGACTTTTCTTATCATAATTGTCCACAAATAAACTATAAAAATATGGTGCCAATATTCCAATTGCAACAACTACTGCAAAACAGGTAGGTCCATAGTCATAATCAATCATTTCATTCCTCCAATATCAACATGTACATATATTAAACATCGTGACGTCTGTCACCATGACGAGGATCAGCATCGTGATGCCGCGGCTGCCAGTGGTAAGGAGGCAAACGCTTTACGGTGACAGTCACCCCAACAAAAAACATCGTAAGGTAAAATAAGTCAATCAAGTATCCCTTATCCCACCAAGGCTGCTGTCGAACTCGCTTACCATTAGCTCGATAATTACCCTCGAAATTTGCAATTTTTACCTCTGGCCCTACAACTGTATAGTCCTTGAGGTCCACATCAGGAATCTTCATTATCTCCTCAATTTGAGGCTTTAGAATATGCAAATCATTCATCGTCACTGGATGGCGACCTTGCTGCGCACGGAATGGACTATCTTTATTAATCTCAGTAATGCGTTTCATTGCTGCCGCATCTCCCTGGGCTTCTTGAATCGACTGAATTTCAGGAGTCTCCATAACTTTAATATAATCAGCGTAGATCGCAGCCGTAGGACGTTGCCCCCAAAGTGGGAATGTCGTCAAAAATGCGGTTGCCACTGTTAAAGCCACAAGAACAACAACAGGCACAGGCAAACGATTGTTATCTTCCGTCATCCCTCCCAGATCTTCAGCCTCCCAAAGTCGCTTGGATCGATCTACAGATTCCTCATGCGTTAAAGTCACCAGCGGTGCATTAAATACCCAAGTCATATCATCGTCCCCCTAAGTTATTTTAGATTTATCACAAAATCAATCAAGTTCCGAATTTCGCTATCTTTAGCGTACATAGGCACTTCTGGAGGAGTAGTGATTTTCCCTTCTCGATAATGATCATAATCAGCACGCCACTTTTTAAAATCAATTTTTTTGCCATCTGCGTCGAACTCGCCCCATAAATAATCAAAGCGCGGCATTATTGAATGCGGCTGCACTAAACGCGGATTAAAAAAATGCAGCATCATCCATTCTCTAGATGCATTGCGTGATCCCACATGCAACAAATCCGGTCCTTTTCGGTCAGATCCGAATGCAGTTGGAGATTCTCCATTAAAATCACCCAGCATAGGGGGCGCACCAAACACTTGCCAATCTTGTGTTTGCTCAGGCAGCAATGTATGACACCACCAGCACCCCTCACGTACAAACATAGTCTTTCCAGCTCCAGCGTGTAATATATCTGAATCTGCAGCTTGCTTTAATACTTCATCTGGAGTCCAGCCTTTCGTGGCTGTTGCATTTTCAATATATGAAAGCGGCTTATCTTCAAAAGTAAGCAATTTGTCACTTTGCTTAATTAGAAATACTGTTCCATTTTCTTTTTTTGCTTCTTTTATGCGACCTTCTTTGATACTAAGCTCCTCAACACCCTTGCCTAGATTATCTGGGTGATTCACCCCATTTGGCAATGACGTTCCTGCAGGATAAACATAAGCATATACCGGCTCCATTGGTTCACCGGATTTCGGATCCTTTTTTACCAGCACTTTCAATGGCTTATTCAACCCATCCAACCATGGATCCGCAATTTGCCAGCCAGAATCCCATCCTGATGCTAGTTGCTTGTCTAGACCAACCTCAGAGACGATTGAAGCCGCAAGATCAAAACTTGGAAAAAACAAGGTTATGCTCATCGATAACCCAAATGCTAGCCCAAACGCTCTGGAACCAATTTTGTACTCTCTAAAATTCATTATTTTTCCCCAGTCCTGGATAAAGTTTTAGGCTTATCGTTCGTACGCCAATTCGTGTGGCATACGCCCGGCCGGAATAGTAGTACCTACTCGCGCAGTCATCCACATGTTGTACAACCAAATAATGGTTGAAGTAAACACCATAGTTCCACCTAACCAACGGGCGATCATATAGGGGTGCTCGGCAATCACGACATCTATATACGGCACCTCATAAATTTTACCAGCACCCTGAATTAGCCCGGCAATTGTCATTGATATCCAGTAGGTACTAAATCCAATCAACAACAACCAGAAATGCAGATTTCCTAATGTCAACGAATACAATTTACGCTTCATTAACGTTTGCAAACCCAAGTATACGGCCGCAGCCTCAAGAAACGTCGAGAACCCCAGCAAAGCAAGATGCGCGTGCGCTACCATCCAGCCTGTCCCGTGAATATACCAGTTGATCGAGCGCGTTTGCTGAAAGCCACCCTGCATATTGAGTGGAATAGCCAGCAATACACCCACCACGGTAAACCGCACCTCGAGATTTTCGACGAACATATTCCATTTGCCCTGCATGGTCAAAAGTATATTAGACACAAATGCAATAGCTGGCACCAAAATCAATACACCTTCCACTGAAGCAAAAGATTTTAGCCACTCTGGCAAGGGGGCTGACATCAAATGATGGGCGGCTGGAGTTGAATAAAACACGACGATCGACCAAAAATGCAAGTGACCTATACGATGAGAATACAGCGGATTACCAGTCACCTTTGGAATAACGTAATAGGCAATCGCTGCAGCAACGGGCGTAATCCACAATCCCAGAATATTATGCGCAAACCACCACGTCATGTAAGCCTCGGTCAGGCCGGTTAGATGAAAATACTCCGGCAGGTTCCCAACCAGAAACACGATAATCAACATGAAAGTTGACGCCGCAAAAAACCAGTTAGTCGTATATATGCCCTGGGTGCGGCGCTTAATTATGGTCATCCATACATTTATTGCCAAGGGGAAGGATATAAATAGAGCAACCAGAAGATCCAACGGCCAGGGGAAGTCAGAGTATTCACGTCCGGAAGTCATCCCCATCCACATTAGCGTCAAGCCTGTAGATAGAGTGATGTTCCACATCATGCAATTCCACAAACCAAGCTTTTCTGACCACAACTTAGTATTCCCCAGTACCGGGGTGATATACATCATGGCCATCGCAAACGCCATCGAAATCCAGCCAAAGATTACCGCCAGCACATGAACCTGACGCATATGGCCAAAGGCAAACATTTCCGTACCCGTTACAAAATCCGGGAAAGCAAGCTTAGCCGCGTTGAATGACCCCAACCCAGTTCCAATCACAAACCACAAAATGGAAGAGAAACCGAAGAAAATCGCCGCCGAACCGACCGGGATATCCTCATTTTTTGCGAACAAATACTTAAGAATCATGCTGCCTCTCCTTTTTTAGCCCCAGCAGATTTATTGGCTGCCGCAACTAGCGTTAATTCCACTATAATTTAACAATTTATTTTTTTGACGTTTTACCCGGCACTGCCGAAGACAGCTCTTCTTTAATTATGTCACCAACTGAACCGCCTATTGCCTCACCCAAGGTATCTGTACCATCCGGCAGATGAACACGCTTGTGCGGCATTAATACGTACCATGATAGCCACATACTAGAAAATGCCAAGAGCAAGCAGAACGTACCTGCTATTATTGCAAGCATATTTTCACTCCTTTATTTAAGATCATCAGATTTTAATACACTTTTTGGCAGAGGAGCCGACAAACTAAGCATGACGTGCATTTTCAATCGTATCATGACGTTTTAAAGCGAGCGCCAGCATTAAAGAGAACACAAAACCAAACGCAAGCATCCAAAAAGTCATAAAGCCATTAAACGTTGTAGGTATATATGAACCAGCACCGACACCACCCCAATCCTCAAATCCCGCACGCCCCATCCAGCACATAAGAGCAGCCCCGAACACACTTCCATTACCCATACCCGTCACAAATCCCGCAACTATAATAATCCAGACTGATCTGGACGGTATTGACTTTCTTTGCATTTGCATTTCCCCCGGTTTTATCTAACAAATTTAGATTTTTCACTATTATCTAAGCGGAACTCGGATGCTCTCAAGCAAATTTACTCTACAACCGAATTCCTTTTGGAAATGATAGCCTTAATGACCAGCAGTTACTAAAATTCAGTGATATAAAAATGCGGTGATATAATAAGACCCTACGCTTAACCTTGTCAAGGTATAGCGCAACTAAACCAAACATATATATTGATTATGAACATGAGTATTTTTCTGGCACGCATTCCTCTTCGTTATTGGGGGTACCTTTCTTTATCCCTATGGGGCGGGGCGATCCTTTTTTTGTTGAGCCCAGACATTTACAACTTGGATGAGGGCTCTGCCAAGTCTCTTTTACTGGTTTGGTCAATTGCTGACCAGGTGGCAGCTTCAGTTGTAACTTTTGGCGCGCCCGATTTGCGCGCTTTACTGTTTCTACCTGTAGCATATCTTTGGACTGGCAATGTTTTTGCCGCCAAGGTTTTCACTGCATTAATTTTAGCCATTGCCATCTGGTTGCTCTATTTATGGAACCGGCATAATTTCAATGCAGAAAGTGCATTAGTTTCCAGCGGTTTGCTAATTATTTCACCGTTGATACTAGAACAAATTGATTCACTTTCTCCCGGCGTTTACTTGTTGCCAGCATTTGCATTAGGCGCATGGTTGAATATGAAATATCGAACAAATCCTCGCCCAGGTGGCGGCTGGTATTTTGCCCAATTATTACTCTGCGCTTTTATCGTAAGTTTGCACCCTATTGGCTTAGCTTATCCTTTATCGCTGCTTTGGTCATGGTATAAGAAGCCTCTTGATCAGAAGCAGCAGAAATATTTTTTTATCGGTGTCAGTCTTGTTACCCTCTTTATCCTATTCATCTTAAGTGGTTGGAATTATGTCGAATGGTTCCAGAACCCTATTAAAAGTCTAGCAATTTCTATACTTGGAACGTCTTTGGGCAATGAAATTTCAGCTTCCAAATGGATAGTAGGGGGTGCCATGCTTGCGGGGCTTATTATCGTGCTGATAAAGCAGTACCGTAACATATGGTCAGATTTTACTGGGCGCACTTTGCTTATTGGCTTGACGCTAGGAGCGCCGATCAGTGACTCAGCTTGGGGCATTATTGCGCTAAGTCTTGTTTTGTATTTCGGAATTCCTTTGTTATTGCAATCTCATCCTGGTGGTTTAAGCAAAGGGTTTGTACAGCAACGTGGCTTGATGATGCTATTCATTATCACGCTTTCCACAGTGTTTATGATGGCGGATAAAATGCACTACGAAAGGCGACAGTCCGGCTTTCTATCTGAAGAAGATCAATTGATTAGCTTTCTTGTTGAAGAAGCTGAAAATGTCCGAAAAATCTCTGAAGAAGACGAAGGTGAAAAAGAATCAATTCATTTGCGTGTAGCTAGCCAATGGCCAAGCCGTACAATGATTGCGTGTAAATGTGATACCTTGCCTTTACCACCTGCAGCAAGTGATTCACAAGTTCAGCTTACCATGCTGAACAGTATTACCCACTTAATATT
>JBDSEJ010000341.1:0-2001 GCA_039920105.1 Candidatus Nitrotoga sp.
GGCGTATAACCTCCAATCGTTCAGCCTCGACACGCGCTGCTTCCTGACGCACGGCATCCTGATGTTGTGCTCCCATCTGATCCGCCTGCCGTTTCGCCTCGCGCTCTGGAGGAACAAACTTGTCCACTTTTACGGCTTGCTCTCGCACCTCCGGTTTGGATCGCTTCTGCGCCACATCGCCGGCATTTAGAGGCGATGGCTTGACGGTCTCCGTGATCGAAGGGCTTGGCGTAACCGCAATGGCAGGCTTTAGCGGCAGTGAAGGGGATGGCACAATCCATGTAGCTTCGTTGGCTCGCTCCATCGCGATCACGGGAACGATCTTTGCTGTCGCCCGACTCATAGGTGGCGAAGAAGATACAGATGGACTCAGGGCAGGCCCACCGGCAACAGCCTGCTCGCTCGATGCCTGCTGCAGCGGCATAAGTATGACGTGCAGATCGGGCGCCGCTATCCGTCGCTCTTGCAAGTGAAAGCCTAAGCCCGGCAGCCCTAACCCCTGCCCACCGAAGGTCAAACTCAACAGTAGTATGTGAATCAGGAGGGAAAAAAAAAGTGCGACAGTCAGCCGCCTGTGTTCAGCGCGCATACGTTGGCGCGCCTCATGGCCGCATCGAAATCGAGCGTCGTATCAGTTGTCGCATTGTGGTGTGTCTGGATGAGAGCGGCTCCGGGTTATCTCCGATTTTCCAGATTGCGTGTTGTATAGGCAAAAGTTACTCCTGCTAAAAATCGGGTTGAAAACTTCATCAAACGTTATGAGAACCTAGCCACTTTATCACTTGTGCCGGGTTTCAGGCCACGGCCTGCTCAATGATCCCGTCCGCTAATTGCTACTGTAGCCGGTTGGCTTCTGTGATGCGGGTTTTAAGTTGGTCGCACAGGGTCAATCAGTTCGTCAATTTTAAAGAAAGTGTCAGGTCCAACATTAATACATATCTATGTTAAATTTAAGTTATGTATAGGTGTTTGACCCGCAAGCCCCCTTCAGGAATATTTTTGTGTTTAAGCTCGTTTCAACCGGTGGTTGTGAGGTTTCAACAGTCGGATATTTGCTCGATCATGCAACATGAAGAGCGCTTTGAAAGGTCAGTTTGTGCGGTGTTTTGGTGTCGGTGCAAGTTACAAATGCTCTCCAGGATATCCGTTTCTTCTTCCCCCATTGCCGACCTCTCAGGACATTGGATTGACGCCACACTTCAAAACCTTACAATCCCCATAGATTCCGTTCTCCTATGATTCTGTCCAACGAGGTTTCTCTGCCGCCAATAAAGTTGCTGATTTAAAAAGCAAGGGCAGTGCAGCAGACAAACGCTCTTCTTTGGGCGACAAAAGCTTAAACATCGGGGGCATTTGGTGCTAGCGGAGCAACCAGTGCTGCGATTTAAGAGGAATGTTTCATAAATATGAGTATATTTGAAGCACTGACGCTATTCGTTGTGATGTTGCCGTTGGCAGCCATGCCGAGTTCGAGTGTTGCTCTGGTCGTGGCAAGATCGGCAAGTGGCGGGCGGCTAAATGGGGCATTTTCAGCACTGGGAATTGTGGCTGGCGACTTGATATTTGTCGCAATGGCTTTAGTTGGTATGAGTGTTTTGGCAGAGTCGCTTGGAGCGCTTTTCGCCATTGTGAAGTATTGTGCGGGAGCGTATTTGGTTTGGTTGGGCTGGGGCCTCTTGAGATCGAAGCCTTCATTGACGGCATCAACAACAACAAAGAAAACGACTACGCTTATGGCGGATTTTCTTGCCGGGTTGCTGCTAACACTTGGTGATTTCAAAGCCATACTGTTCTATGCCAGCCTTTTTCCAACGTTGGTTGATATGGAGCGGCTTGGTGTATGGGACGTACCAATAATCATGGCAATTACTGTCGTAACTGTTGGTGGCGTTAAATTGGCCTATGCGATATTTGCGTCGAGGATCGTCGAAAACCTTAGTGGTCGTGTTTCAAGTGATGTTCCTCGCAAGCTTGGAGGTACTCTCATGATCGGTTGTGGTG
>JBDSEJ010000342.1:0-1652 GCA_039920105.1 Candidatus Nitrotoga sp.
TTTTTTGATCTTCAAGAAGCCCTGAAAAGGGGGAGGGGGGGTGAATCTTGCCCAACATCGGTCCCGCTAAGGCGTCTGCAAGTTTGTTTCTGCGGTAGTGGAAAGCGTTACAAACATTGTTGCGGAGAAATCGACATTCTTTCGAATCCCAAGCCTTCGGGTTCGTTTCGTTCAATCATGGAGTCAGCACTGGCCGCACAGCGCGTTAACGATCTTGAGGATGCAGAACGGCTATATTTGGAGGCGCTAGAGTTGAAGGGAGAAGATCCCGATGCGCTGCATATGCTCGGAGTTGTACTTTACTGCCGACACAGGGTTCGGGAGGCATCAAAGCTGATAAGACGCGCAGGCATGGCAACCCAGTGGCAACTTCCGGGCATCCTCTTTAATTATGGCTTGGCACTGGGCGAAAGAATGCTGGGCAGTGACACGGCAAGAAGTGCCAGGCTGCGACTGAAATACGATCACTGGGTTGATACAAGGCCTTATAAGCCGGGTTATGAACCCTTGGTGAGTATTGTTATTCCTTCTTATAATCATGCATCGTACATTGAACATTCATTAGAGTCGGTCTATGCACAAACCTACCGTAATATTGAATTAATCATAATTGATGACGCTTCAAGCGATGGGTCGCCTGACATCATTAGAGAAAAGCTGCGGGATTGCCACCTGCCTCACCGGTTTGTTGCGCGTGCTACCAACCTGGGTGCCCATGCGACTTTAAACGAGGCCATAGCAATTGCTCAGGGGGAATTCATTAATCCACTTAATTCAGATGATCTTTTCGAGCCAGGACGAATCGCTGAAATGGTTGAGAAAGTCGCGCGTAATGAATTTGAATGGGGGTTTTCTAAATGTATCTGCATAGATTCAAACAATCAGGTTATTGCTCCCCAAAAAAATAACCGTGCTGACATTATTTCCCGAATTGAGGAGAGTTTCTCCTCATCCGATACTATCGGTAGTGCCTTGCTGGGAGCATTGAATCCAACTATTTCGACCGGGAATCTTTTTTTCTCCAAATCGTTATATGAAAAACTTGGCGGGTTCCGCGATTACCAATCGAACCATGACTGGGACTTTTGTTTGCGCGCTTTATGGTATGCAGAACCGTGCCTGGTATCGTCTGATTTATATCGTTATCGGCTGCACGATAAAAATAGCATTCAGCAGTCGCTCGAGCGTAATCGCGAAGAGTACGGCAGGTTGTTCGTTGATTACCACGAGCAAGCTTTAGCGTTTTTGCCAGATAACGAGTTCGCTCCGTCCAAGGCCACCACTGGATCAGCTTATCTGGCTAAAGTACTTGCAGGAGGCAAGATTAGTTTGCCTCAAAAAGCTTTGATGGACCTGGATGATGAGCTTACCCGACAGGAAAATGACTTTCTCCTCAAATCGGATATTGCTAGTGGGGAGGGTTTGAATCTTGTTGGCTATTTCAGGGGAGAGTCGGGTCTTGCCGAGAGCGTACGCACCATGGCAGCAACCTGTTCTACCAAAGAAATAAAAGTCAATGTTCAGGACGCGGGCGTGAGCATGGATGGCAGGCAAAGTAACCGAAGTATGGATAGTTTCCTAACCAGTGATAATGACCAGCGGACAACACTTTTTTATATAAATCCTGATCAACTCGAACCCGTGTGGCGACG
>JBDSEJ010000343.1:0-10649 GCA_039920105.1 Candidatus Nitrotoga sp.
GCATCCAGTTCATACACAAGGTGGGCTGCAATTTCAACGAGGCCACCGTCCAAATAGAACTTGCGGCGTTGGTCGTTTTCCGCTACACCTTGCGGCTGCCTCGGTTCGATAGGCGGATACTCTTC
This sequence comes from Candidatus Nitrotoga sp., assembly GCA_039920105.1. Classification (GTDB taxonomy): domain Bacteria; phylum Pseudomonadota; class Gammaproteobacteria; order Burkholderiales; family Gallionellaceae; genus Nitrotoga. The sequence goes on from JBDSEJ010000343.1 coordinate 126, forward strand.
GTTCTGCTGCTGGTCGAACTCCACTGTATGTTCTGGCACGGTGACTTGGCCTGCGTCATTGGTGGCTTCTTCAGTCACTTGCGCGGCAGGGCCATCAAATCTGTGTCAGCAAACATTCTGGTGGCAGATCCTGTGTAGTCGAGGATGTCAAAAAACAGTTTGTTGTAATCCTCTCGCACCCGTGTTCCGCGCCCGATGATCTGTTTGAACTCACTCATGGAGCCGATCACGCGCACCAGCACCACGTTCTTGACGGTGGGCGCATCTATGCCCGTGGTCAGCATCTGCGATGAGGTCAGTATCGTGGGGGTGGACTGGTTGGTTTCCAAATCTTGAAAGCGTGACAGGTGGCCACGGCCAATGTCGCCCTCAGCGGCGGTCACACGGCATACGTAGTTGGGGTTTTGTGCTGCCAAATCGGCATTCAGATTGCTTAGTGCGCGGCGCATTTCGTCGGCGTGCTCCTGATCGACGCAAAAAACGATGGTCTTGGCAAAACGGTCGGTGCGCTTGAGGTAGTCCGTCAAATGTTGCGCCACGGCTTCGGTGCGTGCCTTTAGGCTGACAAGACGCTCGAAGTCTTTGGTGTGGTATTCCTCGTCCGGTATTTCGTTGCCGTAGCGGTCAAGCTGGCCGCGTGTTGGTCGCCAGCCTGCGGCATCAAAGGTGGTGATGACGCGATGCACCCGGTATGGGGCCAAGAATCCGTCTTCAATGCCTTGCTTAAGCGAGTATTCGTACAAGGGCTGACCGAAATAAACATAGGTGTCACGCGATTCTTCGCGTAGCGGGGTAGCGGTCAAACCAAGTTGAAAGGCCGGCTCAAACCACTCCAGAATCTCGCGCCAGGTCGAATCGGCGCGACTGGAACCCCGGTGGCACTCGTCGATAATGATGAGGTCGAAAATAGTCTGGTGAATACTCCTTGTACAAACCGGGGCGACGCTCGTCTTCGGCAATCGACTGGTAGGTTGAGAAGTAGATTTCACGCCCTTTAACCGCTTCGCCGCCTTCGATCTTCCAACGCGCATCACCGAATGCGGCAAATGTTTTGTCTTTCGGGTCATCGACCAAGATGTTGCGGTCTGCCAGAAACAGTACCCGCGTCTTGCGCGTGGGGTCTGCGTCTTTGTTCCAGCCAGAAGTCCAGAGCTTCCACACGATGTGAAAAGCGGTTGGCGTTTTGCCAGTGCCAGTTGCCATCGTGAGCAAGATGCGCTTTTGCCCCGACAGAATCGCGCTGACCGTGCGGTTGATGGCGATTTCTTGGTAGTACCGTGGCGGTTTGCCCGTGCTGTGGTTAAGCGACTGGAGCATGGTCTTGACGGCGACGGTGCTTGTCAGCGGTGTGCCGGCGATTTGACGGTGCCAAAGTTCATCGGGAGTGGGATAGCAATCGATCTTTTGCTCGATGCCCGTCAAGAAGTCGAATTCAATAATTTCCCGACCATTAGTGGCATAGGCAAATTTGAGGCCAAGAATTTCTGCATAGTCTTTAGCCTGCTGCAAACCGTCACCAACAGGTGATTTGTAGGGCTTGGCTTCAACTACAGCTAGAATAAAATCACGACGGTAGCGAAGCAGATAATCGGCGCGTTTTCCTTCACGCCGTTTAGCGGTACGCCCTGTGAGCACGATGCGACCATCGGTAAAACTACGTTGCTCAGTAATCTCAAATGGACTGTCGCCCCAACCCGCCGCTTGAATGGCCGGAGTCACAAATTCACGGCAGGTGTCTGCTTCGCTGAACTCAAATGGATTGGGCTGGTTGTTGACCGACATTGCTTCCCTTGCTGTATTTTTAAATTCTCATGTTTTATGAGTAAGTGCAGTTTTATTATTCTAAGTAACTCGTAAAAGTCGGCGGGTAAGTAGAGCATTCATATCTCGACGTGAATCAACGACGATATGAACATAAATAGTGTCCTGCCGCACTTCGTAAATGATGCGATTCAATCCTGAAACAACCTGCCTGTACTGGCTGAGGTTAAGCTTCTCAAGCTCTTCTGGAATAAAACCTGCGAGGGGAAAATCTTGCAAATTACGGATCGATTCTTTTAATTCGGCGTAAGTATTCCGCCAAATTTTGGTTGAAAAATTCTTGACGATATAAGTTCTGATGGCATTGAGATCGTGCTCCGCCGATTCGAGGATGACGATTTTCAGGCTCATCAGTGGTCAATCTTGTCTAGTTCGGCAAATACGTCTTCAACATCGCGAAACTTGCCTTGCTCGATCTCACGGTTACCCAATGCCAGAATTTTCAAAAGTGCGAGCATTTCTTCCTGTTCTTCGTAGCTCTTCACATCCATAACTACCAGTTTGGCTTCGCCGTTTTGTGTAATCAACATCGGTTCGCGATTTTTGGTGATGTCTTTAACGATCTCGGCGGCATGACTTTTGAGGTAACTGATAGGCTTTACCTGGGTGGAAAATTTCACGATCTCACCTCTGACTGAAATATGGAAGACTAATTCTAGTCTGAATTGAGTCCTGCGCACAATCAATGTGCGTGTCAACACGTTTTTCATGGTACTGCCAAGTTAAGTAACTATTCGATACGATTAGGGAAAAACTATCGTGAATTATGCGAAGATGTTTCAAACAATTAACTGAAGTTATTGAATCACGCACCGTATTCCAATGCATTAGAGACAAGAAAGTGGTTTTGCGCTTTAATTTCCTATCGCATTTTTCTTGGCAGGCAACCTGACGGTACCTGAGGAAGGCTGCTCGCATGAATTATTGGTGGCGTGTTTTAGAAAATTACCGATAAAACACAGTAGTAAGGAGATACATGACATGCAAATCGAAATTTGGTCGGACATAATTTGTCCTTGGTGTTACATAGGCAAGAAGCGATTTGATATGGCACTCGCTGGTTTCGCGCAACGGGAAAAGGTGAGCGTGACCTGGCGCAGCTTTGAACTCGATCCTAACGCGCTACGGCAGTATCCGGACACGCAGGTGGAAATGTTGGCACGGAAATACGGCGTCACCCTGCCACAGGCTGAAGCCATGAATTCGCGCGTAACATCTGTTGCTATGGAAATCGGGCTGGAATTTCATTTGAACAAAGCGCGGCCGGGCAATACTTTTGATGCACACCGTCTGCTTCACTTCGCCACATCGCGACAGCTGGAAAATATTGCCACAGAGCGCATGATGCATGCTTATTTCTGTGAAGGATTTATGGTGGGAGACCGCATGGCGCTGGCAGGCTTGGCACCAAAATTCGGCATTGCCGAAAGTGAGGCGTTAACGATGTTGGAAAGCGATGCGTATTCTGCCCAGGTACGGGCAGATGAAACACGCGCGGCAGAATTAGGGGTTACAGGCGTGCCGTTCTTTCTGTTTGATGAGAAAACCGGCATATCTGGTGCACAGTCTGTCGAGGTGCTTACTGAAGCATTGCAGAAAGCGTGGGCGGTACACTGAGGAAAGACGTCCGATTCAGTTCTGCTATAGCCTGGAGTGATTGTAGAAAAACCCGTAAGCTAGCAATCCAGCCAGTTCCTATTGGGCGGAAGCAGGCTTCAACGCGGGAGAGGTGAAGGCCGAACGTGCAGCGAGCACGGTTATTCGCGCATGGCATCCATGGATATGGTCATTGACCAAGCCCACGGCTTGCATGAAGGCATACATCGTAGTGGGGCCGACGAAACTCCACCCTCTTTTTTTCAGGTCCCTGGACATGGCAATGGATTCTGGCGAAGTAGAAATATTATTTAATGTCTGGTGAGTAATGGTTACCGGGCGACTGCTCGGGTTGGGCTCAAATTGCCAGAAGTAGCGGCCCAGGGAGCCAAATTCCTGACGCAACTCTTTGGCTCGTTGTGCATTGTTGATTGTTGAGGCAATTTTGCCAGCATGTCGAACAATGCCTGCGTTGAGTAACAGACGTTTGACATCTGAATCGTCAAAGGAGGCAACCCTATCCATATCGAAGTCAGCAAAGGCGGTTCTAAAGGCTACGCGTTTGTTCAAAATGGTCAACCAACTCAAGCCCGCCTGAAACCCTTCCAGACAAATTTTTTCAAACAACCGCTTGTCGTTCTCAACGGGAACGCCCCATTCCTGGTCGTGATAGTGCTGATACACGGGGGAGGCGCGACACCAGACACAGCGGGTAGTGTGGTGGTCGTCGGTGAATAGGCCATTGGGTGTTGTATTGTCTACGAGCATTTATAAACTTTAGTGTGGGTACACGGCAGATGGATTGATTGGTTTCGGTCAGGGGTGTCTTTCTCGTCAGTAAATTTGATAGTACTGACTAAGGCTACCGACCAAGTTAAGGAATCAGAACTCTATCTTATCAGCCAACGGGTTTGTTGAATTTCTATTTTGCAACTCCGTTTCATGTTTAACACACAGCTGGAATCTTCTTTTTTCAACTTACCTCAATGCGCATGCGAACGCCCGATTTACTCACATTGACCAACTCCAATTTAACATTGCTATGAAATTATTTGACCATTCGTATATCTTAATAGAATGTGTGTTGAAATAAGCGATTTTGGCCGCGAAATCATGTGCGTTGTAGTGCGGTTGCAACATTTAAAGTGGAGGACGATTTGACAAGATTGTGGACACAGTCAGACAAGCTATGTGGCTTGTTTAAAGCAAGGGCGGACCACATGCTATGCGGAATGGTTACAGTATTGTTAGGTTTTACCATTACGGGCTGCGCCCTCCAGAAACCGGCCCCTGTTGCCACCCCAATCCCGCCGCCAGAACGCTATGAAGTACAGCAACGTGAAATTAAACGTCTTCAGCAATTATTGGCGGAAAAAGAGGTGCAGATCCGAAACATGAACGCTCGTCAACAGGATCAGGCCAAGGCGTTACAGCTATCTACCAATCAGGTTACCCGCGAACAGGTGAGGATACGACGGCTAGCTACAATGCCCGGTGCTGCCTCGTCAATCGCAGAGGCAGAAGTGGCAATGGCAAGTTTAAAGCTTGACCAGTTCACGGCACCCGAACAAACTCTACAAGCACAGCGTCTCCTTGATGCCGCCACGAAATCATACGCAAAAGGAAACTATGGCGCAGCCATGAACCACGCAGAACAGTCACGAGAATTTATCGAGATGTTGAAAGATAACCGCACCGGGAAATCTACAGATCCACGCCTTGCCATGGTGCTATTCAATATCCCCATTCCGTTACGCACCAAAAGCAATATCAATCTGCGTCAGGAACCCTTCAGCAATGCGGCCAAACTAGCAATACTAAAAAAGGATACTGCGCTGACTGTACATGCCTATCTGGGTGACTGGCTAAACGTGCAAATCAGCAATGAACGCTCTGGATGGGTACTAAACACTCTGGTAGAGGTGTGGGTAGGTGACCTTAATCACTAGCCGTACTATGTCACAAATGTAATATCGAACCTATCCAATTACATAACGGACAATGGCCCATGGTACGAACGACTGCAATGAGCAGACGTAGTGTCATGATTGATTCTTGAATACACCACAGTCTAAGACTAATTCTTCGTTTCAAATTCATAACATAGCTGATTTCTAAAGACTCCCTTCGGTTTGCCGAGATATCAGATAGTTTAGTAATGGTCAGGAGCTGTCATGCAACATCCTAAAATGCGGGAATTAGCCGAGTGGGTAGACTTTCTCAGTCAAGTTGATATCCCGGTATTGAGACAAACCGCTCGCAATTTATCTGCATTGCGCCAACAAGAAAAAAACCTTAGTGCGAGAAGTATTGCCCATACTATCAAATACGACCCAATGATGACTGTCAAACTGTTGCGCCATCTGCAACAGCAAAAGCACCTCAGTCAAGAGCATGAAGTTATACAAGTGGATCAAGCACTAATTATGTTGGGTCTTGATATGTTTTTTAAAAAAGTGCCGGCAGAACCGCTGGTAGAAACAGTACTAAACGGACAGATGGATGTCCTGAGCTGTTTGTTGCGATTGGTTCACCGTTCAAACCGTGCGTCCACTTTTGCTGTGGATTGGGCGGTACATCTAAATGATTTGCATTTTGAGGAAGTGCGTATCGCTGCGTTGTTATTCAATATTGCCGAACTTCTGATGTGGTGCTTTACGCCTGGAGATATGATAAAAATCCGTGCCATGCAGCAAGCGGATAAAACACTGCGTAGCAACGTTGCTCAGGAAAGGGTATTGGGTTTTACATTGTTTAGCCTGCAATCTGCCTTGGCATTCAAATGGTCACTACCTAAGCTGCTTATCACGCTGATGGATGGCGAGTGTTCCAATCAACAACGCGTGCGAAATGTTTTTCTCGCCGTCAATCTTGCGCGCCACTCTTCCAATGGCTGGAACGATACGGCTCTGGCCGATGACTATAAGGACATCGGTAAACTCCTGCATATGCATCTGGAAGACGTGAAGGTTATGATCGGTGTGCAGGCTTAGGCCTTATGCGCTGTGACAAACTGCGTTCTTGATTTTTTCAATGCAAAATCATTCTCTTCACTCTGCGGGTAAAAAATTTTGTATCTGACGTGCGGCTGCAAGTACTTGCCGCGCCAGTTTGTCAGCCAAGCAATCAAATTCGATGATTTCCGGCATATTTCGAAGCCAGGTAAGCTGGCGCTTAGCCAGTTGGCGGGTGGCGGCGATACCTTTGTCTAATAATTCTGTTTTGTTTATTTCTTTGTCGAGAAATTGCCATGTCTGACGATAGCCTACGCAACGCATGGAGGGAAGATCAGGATGCAACGAATACTTTTCCTTAAGCGCAAGCAATTCATCTACCAAACCGAGTTTAAGCATGGCAGAAAATCGTGTGGCGATTCGTTCATGCAGCTTGCTGCGTTCACTTGGAATGAGTGCAATCTGCATGACGTGATAAGGCAACGGTTGTTTGTTTTGCTGCTTAAACAGCACTGACATCGGTTGGCCGGAGAGTTGATAAACTTCAAGCGCACGCTGGATACGCTGCGCATCGTTTGGCTTGAGTAGTACTGCCGTTTCCGGATCAACCTTAGCCAATTCGGCATGAAGTGCAGGCCAGCCGATTCGCACAGATTGTTCGTCCAAAGCGGCACGCACTTCGGAGTTGGCCTGCGGTAGCTCATTCAGACCAAAGTGTAAGGCGCGGAAATACAACATGGTGCCGCCCACCAGCAAAGGAATGTGTCCACGTCGGGTGATGTCATTCATCAGGCATAGCGCATCATGGCGAAAAGCGGCGGCAGAATAGGAGTTGGTTGGGTCAATAATATTGATCAGATGGTGCGGCGCATGCGCGAGGACGGCAGCCTCTGGTTTGGCAGTACCAATATCCATATCCCGATATACAAGCGCTGAATCAACGCTAATGATTTCTACCGGTAGCTGCTGTGCTAATTCCACAGCCACCTGAGTTTTTCCACTGGCGGTAGGGCCCATAAGGAAAATAGCGGGGGGCAGGATGTTCATTTTCCCCGCATGAAAAGCGTATCCAATTCTGCAATACTCATTTGAAACCAAGTCGGACGACCATGATTGCACTGGCCGGAGCGTTCTGTACGTTCCATTTCACGCAGAACATTATTCATCTCAGGCACGTTCAGGATTTGATTGGCACGCACTGCGGAATGGCAAGCCAGTGTGGACAATACTTCGTTGCGCCGCTCTGTCAGCACTCGCGTGGCACCGTATTCACGCATTTCGTGCAGTACATCACGTGCGGCAGCTTCGGCGTGAGTCTGTTTAAGCATCGCTGGCATGGCCCGCACTGCCAGTGTTGTTGGCGACAATGGGGCAATATCAAAGCCGAGTTGTGCAATGGCTGCGTGCTCTTCCTCGGCTGTGGCAATGTCCAATGCTTCGGCAGCAAAGCTCACCGGGATTAGTAGCGGTTGTGTAGGGATTTGTTGCCCGTCAAGTGCCGTTTTAAGTCTTTCGTATATGATACGTTCGTGAGCGGCGTGCATGTCCACTACTACCAGACCCTGTGCGTTTTGCGCCAGGATGTAGATGCCGGCAAGCTGTGCCAGGGCAAAGCCGAGTGGCGGAATTTCAGTTTCTGATAAGAAAGATTGAGAGGGCGTGCTTAAAATGGGCACGTCATTTGGTTTTTCCTCCTCCTCTCCCCTATTTTCCTTCCTTCCAAAAAGAGCATCGTAAAAAGCCAGCGGCTGTGATGCCATGTGAAACCGCATATTCTGCTGCATAGGTTGCTGCATCGACGTAGCTCGTTGTACGAGGGGCGTCTGGGCTTGCTGATTCGATAGGTCAGATGTGTTTTCTGTCAGAGCCACGGGCACGCTCAACACTTGTTGCAGCGTATGGAACACGAATTGATGAATGGCCTGGCTCTCACGAAAGCGAACTTCGATCTTGGCTGGATGTACGTTCACATCAACCAATTCTGGCGGCATATCGAGAAACAGCACGAAAGCGGGATGGCGCTGGTGATGAAGTATATCCTGATAGGCTTGTCGAATAGCATGAGCGATCACCTTGTCGCGGATAAAACGTCCATTCACAAAAAAATATTGAGCTTCGCGTGATGCTTTCGAATACGCAGGCAGCGAAGCCATGCCGTATAAATGCATTCCAGCTGCCTTGCGTGAAACAGGCACGGCACTTTGCGCAAATTCTTTGCTTAGCAAGGCTTCGATACGTTTTGGCAATGCGTCTGCTTTTTCTTCCCAGCTTTCTTCAGAAGCCTGGGAAGAAAAAGGGGCACGGCCCGAGCGTGGTTCCGTGAGTAATTGCCACATTATGCGGTTGTTGTGCTGCAGACTGAAGGCAACATCCGGGCGTGATAGTGCGATGCGTTTAAAGGTTTCCTCACAATAAGCGAGCTCGGTGCCTTCTGACTTAAGAAATTTGCGCCGCGCCGGCGTATTGAAATACAGCTCGCGTATTTCCACGCTGGTGCCCTGGGCATGTGCGGCAGGAATAACGTCGCTCTGTGTGCCATCCCCGGATTGGATCTGCCAAGCATGCGGGCTTTCCGTCATGCGGCTGGTAAGCGTTACCTGTGCTACTGCCGCCATGCTGGCCAAGGCCTCGCCGCGAAAGCCCATACTGGCAACACGCTGTAAATCGGCTAGCGACGCAATCTTGCTGGTGGCATGGCGCATCAAGGCGTACGGTAACTCATCCGGCGCAATGCCATTACCATTGTCGCGCACACGCAGCAACTTTATACCACCGCCCTCCAACTGCACGAAGATTTCGGTGGCGCCCGCATCCAGGCTGTTTTCCAGCATTTCCTTAAGCGCGGCAGCAGGACGTTCGATCACTTCACCAGCAGCAATTTGGTTAATAAGCAGGTCAGATAAGAGCTGTATGGAAGACATATACAATAATTCAGGTTACGGGTACTGAATTATAACTTTTTCATGCTTAGACAGTGCGGTGCCAAAGATAAAATCGTATAATGCCAAGTTAATAAAAAATTTATATTACCCGGTATAGCCGGGTTTTTTTAATACGCTTGGGGCTGGATCGCAAAAGTTGTGCCCTCATGCAAGCAAGATGCCTTGCTTGCCGTTGGGTATATGACATCCCGGTTTTAAATCACAGCGCATAATAAATTCAGGAGTTTGCACTGCATGGAAAGCTTAAATTCTCAGCAACATATCAAGCGTACTGATAGTGGAGTTGCTCCACCCCCAGTTTTAAAACTGGGATTCGGAATAAAATTTGAAGACCTTTACAGTTGCGATGGGTTACCAAGCATTGACTCTTGCTTTCTAGCCGAACTTGCTGAAAGCGAGCCATTGCTGGCGGAAAGGCTGGCTGCCGCGCGAAATGCGCCTGACAAAATGTCACATCTGGAAGAATCGCAGCTCATTGTTGATCTGGCTCCGCATCTGGAAGATTTTCTTGGTCAATTATTTGATATCCGGGTTGCGGTTCGCGAGTTGGCGGAACGACACCATGAGCAAGCGCCTCTGTTTCAATGCAAACGTATTTTTGTGCAACGTAAAGCAATACATAAGTACAAAGCAGCTGAAGCCGCAGCGTTAGATGGTGACGTCCTCGCAACTGCTTTGCTGCAAGCTTTCGGCGATGCCACTGGTGAAATGAGCGAATTACTTTTTGCCCGTCACGTTAACAACTGGCTCGATACCGAGGAAGAAAATATCGACAAGCTTGATATTGCCATGCGTTACGCATCTTGGGCGGCACTTACCACAGCCGGGAAAAAGCGTCACGGACAAGGTGTGTTGTTCAAGATTCCTGCCAAGCTCAACTTTCAGCACCTGGTGCCTATCATTCCAGTTGACGATGTTTCATACACCGCGCATCGTCTTGCGGATAGCCATCTGCGCCAGCGCGAGGGTTTCGCCCTTACTGACACAGGCACGAACTTGGCTGGCGCATTGGGTGAAGCAAATTACTGCATTTGGTGCCATGAACAAGGCAAGGACTCATGCTCGATCGGGCTGCGAGAAAAAGAAAGCGTTGCTGGTGTTCCTCCTCCATTCAAGAAAAGCACTTTCGGCATTCCGCTGGCGGGTTGTCCTGTAGATGAGAAAATCTCAGAATTTCATAAAGTTAAAGCTTCCGGTCTGGCATTGGGTGC
>JBDSEJ010000344.1:0-3283 GCA_039920105.1 Candidatus Nitrotoga sp.
GGTCCAGCAGGTGCAACGGCGGCAACGGCGTATCGGGCATGTCCGGAAACAATGGCACCTGTTTCTCTTCCGACACGCGCGCAGACTGCCGCACTTCGATCAATGGCTGCTCGATATATATCGGCAAATGGTTTTCTACACGTTTTTTTTCTTCCTCCACCACAATCTTACGCTCGTTCAATGCTTGTGCACCAACACGCTTGTCCTGCCAGGTCAGCCAAGAATGCTGCATCCAGAAATAGAAGGATTCAAGCATTGCACCTAATCGATCAGTAAACCGCAGCCAAGACAAGCCACTAAACAAACTAAATCCGCTGACTATCAACACCAACAGAAACAAGGTGGCGCCGGTAAACCCAAGCAAGTAAGCCAATCCATTGCCCAGCATCATGCCTAGCATACCGCCTGGCGCGAGTGGCAGCACGGCCTTCAATGTATACAGCCGTAACGCTTCCAATGAACTGCTGGCCAGCAATAATACGACAAAGCCAATCAACGCTACCTTCAAGGTGCGACGATCGAACAGGCTATTTTGTGATATGCCGCGATAGTCTGCCCATATCTGCTGCAGCAGGAACGCAACCCACCACCAGGCAGAGAAACCGAATACATACAGCAGCACATCCGCCAGCCAAGCGCCGAACATGCCACCAGAATTATGTGGCACAACATCGCTGACACTATTCGACCAGGCCGGGTCGTTACGATCATAACCATACAAGATGAGAATTAGATAAATTGCCACCGCAACCAGCAGCAACAAGCGCGATTCGCGCAGCAATGCAGCCAACCGACCTGATAACGGAGTAGATTTTTCAAACTTGCGACTCAATAACGCCATAGTGCGTTTATACCCAGTTTTTTTGACTCTCATATTTTACAGAGATGTGCCGCTTTCCCGACTCAAGATATCCAGGTGCGACATTTGCAGTAATAATTTTATAGCTGGCGACCACGCTCTGGCACACAGGCCATTTTCTTCCGGAGGATCAAACAGTTTTATTTACAGACTCTCAATTGAACCGTTATAGCTCCTGAAGCAACTCAAGCTTTAACTGCAAGGCCACCATCCTCGCATCCGGCTGCGACTGCCAAGGTACCACTCCAAGCAGTGGCGAGGCCAAGCGTTGCTGTAATGCCACAATATTGTCTTGTACCGCGAGCATGTCTGCACCCAGCACATTGACGACCCAGCCGGCACATTTTAATCCACATGCCTCAAATGCGCTTGCTGTCAGCAACGCATGGTTGAGACAGCCCAAGCGCATGCCCACCACCAAAATGACAGGCAAGCCCAACTCCAGTGCGAGATCGGCGATATCTTGATTGTTATTCAGAGGCACTCTAATTCCTCCAGCACCTTCTACAATCACCACATCCGCTTGCGATTTCAACTCGTGATACGACGTCAGGATGCGAGCAAAATTGATGCATACACCCGAATTCCTTGCAGCAATGTGCGGCGCTATAGAGTCTTGAAAGCTGTAGGGATTGATCTGACCGTAACTCACCAGTATATTACTGGCAGCCAGCAATTGTTTCACATCCTGATTATGCCCATCGTCATTACAACCTGCTGCCACCGGTTTCATACCAACTACGCGCTGTCCCTGCGCAGCAAAGGCATACATCAATGCGCAGCTGATCAATGTTTTGCCGACGCCAGTATCGGTACCTGTAATGAAGTAACTCACATTATCCTCGAATACTAGCTTTCTGAACTCAGACTGGGGCAATCTGACGCATAGCAGCTTAAGCTGGATGAATAAATCACCACAGACACAGGGTCATCATAACGGGTTCCTGCGGGATATAAAGGACTGCAATAATGTTACCGAGGAATACCACCTAGTGGAGTGCTGCATTCTTGGTGGAACTTATTTGCGAGATCATTTTTTCAGTATTTACTGCATGAAGTGTCAAAAATTCAGAAATCAAACTGTTTAGGCTGACATTTGCATAATATCTTGCAAAGAACATTTTTTGTGACCAGTTATATAAGGTCCCCTTAGCTTGCCAACACTACACTAGCTTGTAATCAGGCAGGCGTCGTGTAATGCAAACAAAGCCTCATAATATTATTTATAGTCGTACAACATTTAAATATTTCTGCATTGGCCATGCCTTGCCACTTTAATTTTTTGTAGCGTTAATTTATGCACATCGCAACCCGGAAGATCACAATGTGCATATTAAAAATAACTTATACCAGAACTATTCTTCTAATACACATTTACTTCCGAGCTTACTCTCCGCCCTGAACACCAAGGTGACCGCCTGTTCCAAGCCCGCCTTTAACCTCTTGTGCTTTGTAACTACGCACGGCTTTCACCATGTTATTGTAAGAGTCGGTGAATGCTGCAACGATAACCTTCCCTTCTGCAGTGTTGGAATAACCTCCACCCGCCCCGCCAAGCGCACTTCCGAATAAGCCGCCCACGAACCCAAAGTCCATATTGCGCGAGCTACCCTCTGCTGCTGCAAGCTGAACGCCAGAACGGTTGTCCACCAGGGTCAACATGGTACTGGATTCTTTGGCAGAGATACTGCTGCCCAATAAAGCGCCAACTGATCCAAAAAGACCGCCAATAGCAGCACCCGCACCTCCGGCATTGGTATTGCTGAAAGTAATGGAAGGACTCATAGAGTAGTCAGCCGCTACCATTTGCCCTTTTTGGAATTTGGAGCTTTTGCGTAATTCTCCCGATTGTTCCAGTGCGCGTTCTCCCATTATATTTCCCATCGCACGCCCCCGGTCCACAACCACAAAGCAATTAGACTGTTGAACAAGCATTTTAAGTACGGGAGTTGTCGACCCTAATTTCATTTGCCCAGTTAAGATGCCATACCAAGGGGCATTGGTGTCCTCGACGACTGTCAAAGTACCCAAAGATTCAGCGCATTTTTCAAGCTTACTGTTGGCGTTCTGTGATGTTGAACCACCCGCAGAGCCTGTGGCGGTCGTTTTCGCTTCCTGAGACCCCATCTGCATGTTGGCACAACCCGCCAGGAAAATTGAAGCAAGTGCTACCGTGGTAGTACGGCAGAAAATGAAAGAAACAGCCATAATAATTTATCTCCCCTAAATTTTTTATCAACACGCCATAAATAATATTTTATTACAAAGCGTTACTTATCATTGATACAGCCGAACAGATGTTAGCGCGAAGTAGTAATGTCCCCATTCTCCCAAATAGAAATGTCCCCTGAGTGAGTACACTCAACGCCAGTTAAAACAAACGGCGAGCATTTTTGAATGGACATGATGATGAGTCAAAAGGAA
>JBDSEJ010000345.1:0-1977 GCA_039920105.1 Candidatus Nitrotoga sp.
TTTGGAGAAAGATACACTGTGCGTGGCGCCTTCCAGGCAGAACCCATCGGCAATGGTAGTTTTGCTAACAATACATCTTTAAATAGCAATGGTAATGCCAACCGTAACAGCCAGAGTGGCAACTCCAGCCATGGAATTACTGGTCGCGCCACTTTCCTGCCGATTTATAACAACAAAACTCAACTGCTGCACTTAGGTGCTTCGGGATCCTATCGTAAAGTTAATAACACTAGCGAAGGAGTTGCAGCTATGTCATTCGCTAGTAATTTGGGCAGTATAGACCGTAGCAATTGGGCAAATACAGGAAACTTGACTGATCCAGTCACAATATTAACAAACAGAAGGGTACTGGAAAACTTATCTCGAGTAAGTGCTGAAATAGCGGGAGTATTTGGCTCAGCTTCATTTCAGGGTGAATACATGCGTACACAACTTTACGGGCAAAACTATAATTCAAACGATCATTTGGACGGCTACTATGCTTATGCCAGCTATTTTCTGACAGGTGAGTCTCGAAATTATGACTCCAAGAAGGGGGCATTTGGACTTACAAAACCTAATAGTAATTTTGACTTCAAAAATGGTGGCCTGGGTGCGTGGGAACTTGCAACTCGCTTTGATTCAGTAGATATGAATACTCAGCACGTTTCGGGTGGGCGTTTACAGACCGGCACCTTGGCTCTGAATTGGTACATCAACCCTCAAGTCCGTTTGATGGCTAATTATGCTCATGTATTCACCAATAAAATTGTCGATTCAGGCTTTACCAAAGTTATGCCGACTTTAGCAACTAACGGACAACATCCTGATATCTTTATGACACGTGTTCAAGTTAACTGGTAAGTGAAGTTACGACCGACACAAGCGGGTGCCGCCTAGAAAGCAGTGGTATGAGTCGGACAATTATCATCCAAATCGGCACACTTGATGTAATTCCCTTCTGCCACGGTCATGAAACCAAGTACCAACTCCGCAACAATTGGCAGTTCGCATACGTATTCTGGATATTGATATTTCAATTATTGACGATTCGCTGCCGGACAAGATAACGCAATAAAATTGGCAGTAGATCAGTTAGTTTTGTGGATACAAGAGCGTCTAGGTGTACATCATAGCTGCGGACAAGTCTAATCAAGCAACTTAAATGGATCGCATTTTCTACTGATTTGGACTCGAATTGATGTCGTTATTCTTCATCAGCCCGGTGAACTCAAGACAGGTAAACTGACCGCCCTTGTCGGGTGTTATAAATTTCCGGTTTGCCTTCTCGGTTATTCGCTTTGCACAGCTTCGATACAGAAGTTGGTCGTCAGCGAGTTGGATAGTCACTACGACAGCACTCGACAACTGGCTCAATTCATGACGGCGATCAAATAAGCTAAGCCCCGCTTCATCGGAAGGTAGGTGATATCAGTTGCCCAAATGTGATTGGGGCGAGAGATCTCCAAGTCACGTAACAGTTACGGAAAGACCTTGTGTGCCGGATGTCGCTTGCGGGTGTTGGGCTTACGTTACAAGTGCATGAATGCCCATGCGCTTCTTCAACGTGGATACGTGCCGACGACCTGCTGGCTGTCCTTCACGCTTAAGCAGCCGACTAAGTATTCGTGCTCCGGCAAATGGCCAATCCATATGCAGTTCGTCGATTTGGCGTATCAGTGTCAAGTCTGGTTTGGATAGGGGTTGTGGCTGGTAGTACGCCGTTGAGCGCGCAAACTCCAGAATCTGGCATTGCCGAACCAACGGCAATTCATGTGTACAGTCAATCATTTCCTTGCGCTCAGCAATCCCGCCTTGGTGAGCACGCTTTCTAAAAAATCATTCTCCAAAGTCAGTTGACCAATTTTGGCGTGGAGAACCTTGATGTCAGGTTGATTGATGTACTTCTTTGGCGGACCACTAAATACGTAGGTGGCTGATTCCTGTATTTGCTGCTTAAATTCCGAAATCTGGTTCGGATGAATATCGAATTGTTCA
>JBDSEJ010000346.1:0-5037 GCA_039920105.1 Candidatus Nitrotoga sp.
AAGAAAAGCAAGTGAGCTGACTGGCCACAGAACCGAGAGCATCCCGGCCAAAGTGTACGACCGTCGGGCCGTTAGAAAATCCAAAGCGGTGAAATGATCTTACAAAAACAGCGTTTCATCTTACAAAATAAGCCAGCATCAACCTGAAACTGCTTGATTATATGGGGTGACTGATGGGGCTCGAACCCACGACAACCGGAATCACAATCCGGGACTCTACCAACTGAGCTACAGCCACCACTGGGTAAAACTCAACAAAATATGTCGTTGGCGTGCCCGACAGGAATCGAACCTGTAACCCCCAGCTTAGAAGGCTGGTGCTCTATCCGGTTGAGCTACGGGCACAATTTCCTGTAAAGTTAATCTACACTGCACCACTAAGATATATGGTCGGGGTGGAGAGATTCGAACTCCCGACATCCTGCTCCCAAAGCAGGCGCGCTACCAGGCTACGCTACACCCCGAAAGCGGAGAACTATACCCTTCATTAGACAAAAAATCAATCATGTTCGGTTTTTTGTTGGATTCAGTTAAATAAACATTTATGTGGGGCAGACCAATGGCGAAATAAATTCTTTGCAGCTTAGCTACAGGGAGTGGGTATTTTATGTGACATATTGCCGCGGCTATTTGCGTACAATTTGTGGAATAGCAAGTTTCAAATAATAAATCATTGACCACAATGTCAAAATAGCAGCTAGATAAATCAGCAACGTACCTAATGTGTTAGCAGGTATACCAACTAGCGAATCGTGGCAAAGCAGTAGTAATATTGCAATCATCTGAAATACAGTTTTCAACTTGCCAAGCATGGAAACCGCGGTGCTCTTGCTTTCACCAAGCTGAGCCATCCATTCACGTAGGGCAGATATGGCAATTTCACGACCAATAATGATGAAAGCAATGACCATATCCACATAGCCAAGCTTTACAAGCACAATCAATGCAGCAGCCACCATCAGCTTATCAGCGACCGGATCGAGAAATGCGCCAAAGGCGGAAGTCTGATTGAGCGCGCGTGCCAGATAACCGTCTAGCCAATCTGTGAAAGCGGCCAAAGCGAATATCACCGTACTGACTAAATGTTTGTGATGCATTGAAAGTGTTGTGTCGGGCAGGTAGAACACACCGAGAAACACCGGTATGAGCAGAATGCGAAACCAAGTAAGCAGATTTGGGATATTGAGTGGCATGACTAATGCAGTTGTTGATAAATTTTTTCCGCCAGCGCCAGACTAATGCCATCCACCTGCGCCAATTCTTCCATGCTGGCTTGGTACACGCCTTGCAGACCTCCAAACCGAGCCAGTAAATTACGTCTGCGTCTCTCCCCTACCCCGCTGATTTCCTCCAGTATGGACGTTGTGCGCGTCTTACCGCGCTTGGCTCGGTGACCGCTAATAGCGAAACGGTGCGCTTCATCTCGCACTTGCTGAATCAAGTGCAATGCTGGATCGTCCGGCAACAATTGTAGCGGTTTTTCGTGCTGCGGAAATAATAATTGCTCTAGCCCGGGCTTGCGCTCTACACCTTTAGCCACACCCATTACCGGGATTTCCATCAGGCCAAGCTGTTCCAATACCTGACAAGCCACACTTAGTTGACCCGCACCGCCATCTATCAAGATCAAGTCGGGACGCTTTCCTTCACCTGCCTGTAATTTTTGATAGCGACGCAACAAAGCCTGGCGCATTGCTGCGTAATCGTCTCCCCCAGTAATGCCGCTAATGTTGTAACGTCGATATTCGGCAGTGCGCATAGCCAAGCTATCGTACACGACACAGGAAGCCACTGTCGCCTCTCCCATGGTATGGCTGATATCAAAACATTCTATGCGTGACAATTGCGGGAGCGCAAGCGCTTCGCGCAGTTTTTCCAGTCGAGCCAGCTGCCCGGCCTGCAGGCCTGAATGCTGGTGTAATGCCAGCAGTGCATTTTTCAGCGCCATATCCAACCATTTGCGTCGCTCACCACTGACACTGTGACGTATCTGTACTTTATGCCCTGCCTGATCCCCAAGCAAGCCTTCCAAGGCATCTGCCGCAAGAGGTGTACTAGTGAGGATAAGCGGCGGCAGACAATGATTTAAGTAATGCTGTGCCAGAAAAGCATGCAGCACTTCATCAGCCCTCTGCCCTTCGGCATTTTGTGGAAAAAGGCTTTTGTCACCCAGATGTCTGCCACCGCGCACCAT
Organism: Candidatus Nitrotoga sp.; assembly: GCA_039920105.1. GTDB lineage: Bacteria > Pseudomonadota > Gammaproteobacteria > Burkholderiales > Gallionellaceae > Nitrotoga. The sequence goes on from JBDSEJ010000346.1 coordinate 2,195, forward strand.
GGCCAGATTCACGCACAGTGCGCCATTCAGCTCAGCGACAGCGACGATATCCGCATCTGTTGCATGACCGCTTTCCATATACTGCTTTTGCTGCACTGTGTGCAACGCATACAATTGGTCGCGTAATGAAGCAGCCTGCTCGTAGTTTTGTGCTTCTGCAGCTTGCTCCATGGCTTGGCGCAGCCCTCCTTCCACCTCGCCCTGCTTGCCCTGTAACAGCAAATTCGCATTGTGCACATCGAGTGCGTAACTCTGTTTGCTAATTAACCCAACACAAGGGGCGGTGCAGCGATGAATTTGGTGAAGCAAACAGGGACGAGCGCGATTGGAAAATGTGCTGTCTTCACAAGTGCGGATGCGAAAAATTTTTTGCAGTAATTGTATGCTTTCCTTGGCAGCATGTGAGTTTGGGTAGGGTCCAAAATATTGATGATGCTTGCCGGTTGTACCACGATAATAAGCCAGACGAGGAAATCCATGTCCGGTCAAGACAATATATGGATAAGATTTATCATCTCTAAAAAGTATGTTATATCGCGGTTTTAAAGCTTTAATTAAATTATTTTCCAGCAACAGGGCTTCAGCCTCGGAACGGGTGACCGTCACCTCAATTTGGGCAATATGCGACACCATCAGTCTGATACGCGGCGAGATATTTGTTTTCTGGAAATAGGATGCGACACGTTTTTTAAGCTGACCAGCTTTGCCGACATAAAGCACCTGCCCTTGACTATCCAGCATACGATAGACGCCAGGCAGTAGAGGCAGGCTGGCGATAAATGATTTAATATCAAACGCGGTTGTTAGGGTCAAGGCTATTGTTTTGAACGAGGCTATGCAAATATTAAACATTTGCGCTGAAAGTAGCATGAAGCATTACTTCATTCAGGCGCTTGATCTGGGTATTGTAGCGATTGCAATGGTAGATGTCATACAGCATTTGCCACTCGGCAATGCTTGCTCCACGTCATGTATAAACGTACAGACTTTTATTTGCAAGCCAACGCACGCAAAATGCAAAATGGGCAGAACTAAAGCCACTACTATTGGTAATCACAGCAAGCAGCCAGGTTCAGCCACTAGTATTGAGAGTATTGCCGCACTCCGGCAGGTTCAGACGGCAATCACGCACTGCATTGTGACGCGTAAAAATCTTTCGAATCAGTTCGGCTTTATGCCCTGTTTAAAAATAAGGTTGCACTAGTAAAATTTATTTAAAATAGTGTAAAAGATAGAAATATACCGGCAAAATCGCCTGTGAACCGCTGGCCTGTATTTGCAGGCACGCCTACTCATCGCAGAAGGATCGCATCGGACGGTGCATGGTGATACGGATAGATTCGGCACATTTTCGCCAAGCGCGGAAATATACTTCAGAAAGTAGAAGCTTCCTTACTACTCATCCAAATATTTAAAATTCAAATCTCGCCTGAAAAGTAAATAATAATTTGTTTATTAGAGGTTATTATAAAAATAATGGTTTACCCTTGCTGCGATAATATGGAGAACATTCAGTTTTAAATTTTAAATGTAAAGGAGATTAATAGTAGCTTTGACTCCTCTGTCAGCAACTCGAACCTAATAAACTGATTTGCATTAACAGTGAATATTGTGTGCGATACATTTATAACTAATTTTTTCATTTTACATATACTCATATGGATATTTCTAATTCGTCGGCTCTCGACGACAATAGTATTTACTCTGTTTCAAACAGTTAGAGTTAGCTTGCAGGTTTTATGTTGCCATGTAACGACACAAATACACCAACTTTTCAATTATCTTTTAAAGAGTAATGTTATTTATCTGTTTATTAATGAAATTATATAATGGCATGATATATGCTTAAATTATTAATACAGCAATATTGCTGAGCTGATAAAGGAATATAGATGAATACTTCTTCAACTTTACAAATTAAAGCGGCCCAATCAATAGCTCTGGTTTCTATGCTGTTAATTGGCGCGACTGGCATTTCTCAGGCTGACTCAATAGCAAAGGAAGGCAAGCCGTCTTGGACAGCATACGACACAAACAGTGATGGTTTTGTTAGTATGAATGAAGCCACAACCAAGCAAATGCCTAGCCAGGTATTCAAGGAGCTGGATGCCAACCTTGATGGCAAATTGAGCAAAGAAGAGTTTTCTCAAGAAAGTTGATAAACGAAATAGCCTGAGTTCTGTTCTGTTTTTTTCATAAATACTCCCCCTTCTGGTGCGTCAGTTTTTACTGACGCATTTTTTTTGCGCCCTGTCGGCAATGTGCTTGCGAATGCGCATACTTTATCAGTAGGAAAAAGGTGCATACTCCAGTCAAAGGATGTAAGTATATTTATGACACGCTAACAACATCGTCAACAACCGGCGCACTAAATGCTCAGTATTGATCTACGCCCGCCGAAATTGCATAACGTCTGGTGCCTGGCCATTAGAAATGGTGATCACATCAAGGGCACTGGTGATGCTGCGACTCTTCGATTTAGATAGGCGCCGATCAATCGATTATGATCAAGGACGTAAAAAGCATGAAGGCTCAGTATTAAAGGTAATACGAGGCGACTGACAGGCGGGTTTCTGACTGAGTTGTTATCGTTGCGGATAAAACTTAGATAACGCTGATGTGGTGCATAACATATCACTTCAACGTGAAATCGACACGGTTTAGCTTGCCCTTATCCTTGATACTTGGTGCCTTCAGTTTGGGTGATGCCAGGAACATTCGCCCGTTCGCCACGTTACCTTGTTCTTCCAGATGTCGCTTGACCAACAATGCTCGACGCTCAGCGAGTGCCTTCAGTTCATTTTTGCCTACTGGTGCGTTTGCAATCATCAAATTTTCCATTT
>JBDSEJ010000347.1:0-1616 GCA_039920105.1 Candidatus Nitrotoga sp.
CATGACGAAACACCTGAATACAACACAGTCGATGCAACATTGTGGTACTTGCACGCATTGGATCAATACACCAGGCGCAGCGGCGACATGGCTCTGGCGAAAGAACTCTATCCGGTACTCGTCGACATCATCGCATGTCATCACAAGGGCACTCGCTATGGTATCAAAGTTGATGACCGGGATGGCTTGCTGGCTGCCGGTGAGGACGGTGCTCAACTTACCTGGATGGATGCCAGGATCGGTGATTGGGTAGTAACGCCGCGCATCGGCAAGCCTGTTGAAGTAAATGCACTTTGGTACAACGCGTTGACTATCATGGCCGATTTGAGCAAGCAGCTAGACAAGAAAAAGCCGGCTGACGAATATGGCAATGCGGCAGCGCAAGTGCGCTCAAGCTTTCAACGTTTCTGGAATGACGAAAAATGCTATTTGTACGATGTGATCGACGGACCTGAAGGCATAACTGATGCCGATGGGCGAAAGGTTGATCCGCGCATGCGTCCCAACCAGATATTTGCGGTAGCATTGGCCCATAGTCCGTTGGGCGATGAGCAGCAAAAAGCTATTGTGGATGCCTGCGCACGTGAGTTGTTGACTTCTTGTGGCTTGCGCAGCCTGGCGCGCAATCAACCTGGTTACGTTTCTTGCTATCAAGGCAATCCCGTGCAACGCGACGCGGCTTATCACCAGGGAACTATTTGGGCCTGGCTCATCGGGCCATTCGTGGATGCGCACTACCGCGTCTATCGTGATGCGGACAAGGCGCGTTCCTTTCTCGAGCCGCTAGGGCTGCAACTTTGCGAGGCCTGTGTCGGCACTGTCAGCGAGATATTTGATGCCGAACCACCATTCGCACCGCGCGGTTGCTTTGCCCAGGCGTGGAGTGTTGCGGAAGTACTGCGCGCATGGATGGATTTACATGATGTCGCACATAACTGATTGGTAACCGCCTCAATTGGGAAAGGGAAATCAACATGACCATCGCATCGACTCCACGCAAATCACATCCAAAAAAAAAGACCGACCAGAACGCACCTATCAGTGAAGAAAAGAAACGACTGATCGCACGAGAAATAGATGAGCCGGAATGGTCCAGATGGGGGCCTTATTTGAGCGAACGTCAATGGGGAACGGTCCGAGAGGATTACAGCCCGCATGGCGAAGCCTGGGAATATTTCAGCCACGATCAGGCACGCAGTCGTGCCTATCGTTGGGGTGAAGATGGCATCGCCGGAATATGCGACAAATATCAGCATTTGTGTCTTGGGCTGGCGCTGTGGAACGAACGCGATCCGATTCTGAAAGAACGCCTGTTCGGATTGACCAACAGTGAAGGCAACCATGGCGAAGATGTCAAGGAGCTTTATTACTATTTGGATGCGACACCAACTCACTCCTATCTGAAGATGCTCTATAAATATCCCCAGCTGGCGTATCCCTACACTGATCTGGTGGAAGAAAACCGGCGACGTAGCAAGGACATGCCGGAATTCGAACTAATCGATACCGGTATTTTTTCCGAAAACCGTTACTTCGATGTGTTTGTGGAATACGCCAAAGCAGACCCGCACGATATTCTGATGCGGATTACCGCACACAATCGAGGTCCAGACGAC
>JBDSEJ010000348.1:0-4611 GCA_039920105.1 Candidatus Nitrotoga sp.
CGCCTGTTGGGCTATCGGTGCTTGTAGACATACCCAAACTTGTTACCGCCTATTTCACGGAAATACCCGACCCATTTGTGCTGGCACAAAAGGTCACGTTCGGCACCTCAGGACATCGAGGTTCAGCGTTCACAGCGAGCTTCAATGAATGGCATGTTCTTGCTATTTGTCAGGCCATTTGCCAATACCGCGAGCAGCAGGGTATCAACGGCCCGCTATTTCTCGGCATAGACACGCACGCATTATCCATACCAGCGTTCGCCAGCGCACTGGAAGTACTGGCGGCCAATCGTGTTGAGGTGATGATTGCGGAGAACGACGAATATACTCCAACCCCGGTAATTTCTTACGCGATACTCGTTTACAACCGCGGGCGCGGCAATGGACTGGCGGACGGCATAGTCATCACGCCTTCGCACAATCCACCCAATGACGGCGGTTTCAAGTACAACCCGCCAAATGGCGGGCCTGCGGATAATGCTGTCACAGCCTGGATTGAAACCAGGGCCAATGAGTTTCTCAAAGACGGCCTTAAAGGCGTGAAAAGAATTCCTTACAAACAGGCCCTGCGTGCTTCCACGACTCACCGATACGACTATCTAAATGCATATGTAAACGATCTCGGCAACGTGATCGATATGAACGCAATTCGCGATGCGAACATTAACATGGGCGTGGATCCTCTTGGCGGCGCTGGCGTTCACTACTGGGCCGCGATTGCCCAGCGTTATAGCCTGGACCTTACGGTTGTGAACAAAGTCATCGACCCAACTTTCCGCTTCATGACTGTCGATTGGGATGGCCAAGTCCGCATGGATCCATCCTCTCCTTACGCCATGCAAGGGTTAATAGGTCTTAAACATCGCTTTGACGTTGCTTTTGCCTGCGACACTGATCACGATCGACACGGAATCGTCACCCGGAACACGGGGCTGCTACCGCCGAATCATTATCTTTCTGTCGCTATTAACTATCTTTTCCAGCACCGGCCGCAATGGAGCGAGTCACCGGCAGTTGGCAAGACGGTAGTAAGCAGTCTGATGATAGACCGCATTACCACAAAGCTTGGCCGCAAGCTCTACGAGGTGCCTGTCGGTTTCAAGTGGTTTGTGGACGGCCTGTTCAAGGGTTCACTTGGTTTCGGCGGAGAAGAAAGTGCGGGTGCGTCCTTTCTTCGAACCGATGGGTCTGTCTGGACAACCGACAAGGACGGCATCATTTTAGCTTTGCTGTCGGCAGAAATTACCGCGCGCATGAACCGTGATCCCGGCGAAATATACCGCGAATTAGCGCATGAATTCGGCGAACCTGTTTTCAAACGTATTGACGCGCCGGCTACGCCAGAGCAAAAGGGAATGCTGGCGAAACTCTCGCCACAGCAGATTCGCTCCACAGATCTGGCTGGCGAAAAAATTCAGACTATCCTGACTCACGCGCCAGGTAACGGCGAGTCCATAGGTGGATTGAAGGTAATTGCAGAACAAGGATGGTTTGCAGCGCGTCCGTCCGGCACAGAAAACATCTACAAAATTTATGCCGAAAGCTTTCGTGGAGCTGATCATTTAGACCGCATTCTGACAGAAGCACAGACTATCGTCAGCGATGCTCTGGCAAAGGATGCAGTGGCAATTTAAAGACGGATAGCACTGATTATTATCAGAAATAATAGTAAGCGAATAGAGCCTGACAATATGAAATGAATACCATTGGCGAACCAAATATGTTCGATACCGAACAGAATGATTTTAGTTATCCGCTTAGCATGAACCCCCGTTACTTAATTGCGGATTACTCTACTGAAAGGATAACGACATGAAAGATATATTACACCCACATAAAAAATCAGTTTCTCCGGCTAAAACCCCGGAATCCCAGCTGCAAGCCACTCCGGATGAAAAAAATATGGGTTTCACCTCTGAACAACGTCATCAAATGATCGCTGAAGCGGCATACCAGCGGGCCCAGAAGCGCGACTTCATCGGAGGCGACCCCGAAAATGAATGGTATGAAGCTGAAGCGGAAGTCGGCCAGCTATCTTCCCAGCCAACGGTATCCTATAGTGAGCCGCAGCACTAAGGACGAATTGCAGGCAACTATCGCGGATATGGTAGTGCCATGCAAGGGTATCCTTGCCGCCGATGAGAGTGCGCCTACCATAGCAAAACGTTTTGCTGTGGTAGGCGTTACGCCTTCAGTCGAAATGCAGCGCGCCTACCGTTCGCTTCTTTTTACTACGCCAGATATTGAGAAATATATAAACGGTGCAATCCTGTTTGAGGACACGCTGGGACAAGTTGCAGACGACGGCACCCCGTTATCTGATGTCTTGGTTAAAAAGGGTATTGTGCCTGGCGTCAAGGTGGACAAAGGCAAAATTCCCTTGGTGAATGCGTCCGGCGATGAGATCACTCAGGGACTCGATGGTTTGGCTGAGCGCCTCAGAATTTACAAAGCGCAAGGGGCACGTTTTGCCAAGTGGCGAGAGGTGTACTCGATCAGTGAACAAAACCCAACGATACTCGGCATTGAAGCCAACGCAGAAATGCTGGCACGCTACGCGGCTGTTTGCCAGGAGGAAGGTTTCGTGCCTATTGTTGAACCCGAGGTGTTAATTGATGGCAATCATACGATGGAGCGTTGTCTTGAGGTTGCTGAGGAAGTGCTACATGCCGTATTCCAAGCGCTACATCGCCATAGAGTAATCTTGGAATACACTTTGCTTAAGCCGAGCATGGTGCTGCCAGGCAAAGAGCACCCGGTTAAAGCAAGTCCTGAGCAAGTTGCTGAAGCTACGATTAAGGTGCTGCGCCGCACGGTACCTGCGGCAGTGCCCAGCATAAATTTCCTGTCTGGGGGGCAGTCACCCGAAGAAGCGACGGCCAACCTTAACGCTATTAATATTCTGTTTCCTAATCCACCTTGGGCAGTGTCTTTTTCCTATGCACGGGCCTTGCAGCAACCAGCTTTACAGGTTTGGGCGGGCAAGGCGGAAAATGGGCCTGCTGCCCAACAGGTGCTTTACCATCGCGCCCAGCTAAATGGCTGGGCGAGCTGTGGTAAATATAATTCTGAAATGGAAAAGTAAAACTGGGCTGATCAATCCATTTATCCTAACTGTTGTCCTTGGAAGGGAACCCGTGAAAGAAAAAGCAGATGTCAGCCATCCAATGGAAAGCCATCCATGCGAGAATTTAGAAGGATTTGATGCACTGGTCGAGCTTGCATTGGACATGCGTTCATCATGGAGCCACGGTGCGGATTCAATATGGCGGCATCTAAATCCCGAGCTTTGGGATTTGACTCATAACCCCTGGGTTGTCTTGCAAACGCTCCCTTGCGACAAATTTGTTTGTGATTTAGCCGATCCTACTTTCTGCAAAAAAATTGATGAATTGGTGCAAGCCAGGCGAGCTTCTGCGGAAGCGCCCGCTTGGTTCCAGCAAACTTATCCGCAATCCACCCTGAGTTGTGTCGCCTATTTCTGCATGGAATTTATGTTGAGCGAAAATCTTCCCATATACTCGGGCGGACTTGGGAATGTGGCCGGAGATCAGCTCAAGGCTGCCAGTGACTTAGGTGTGCCGGTCATCGGTGTGGGGCTGCTTTACCAACAAGGCTATTTTCGCCAGATAATCGATCACGAGGGTCAGCAACAGGCTCTCTATCCCTATAACGAACCCGGACAGTTGCCAATTACACCGTTACGTCACCCGAATGGTGAATGGTTGCGATTGGAGATTGTGTTGCCCGGCTATTCGGTCTGGTTACGCACCTGGCAGGTTCAGGTCGGCAGAGTAAAGCTGTACCTGCTGGATAGCAATGATGCAGCAAATTACCCCGCGCATCGCGGCATTACTAGCGAACTTTACGGAGGTGGACCGGAGGTGCGCCTCAAGCAGGAGTTATTGCTCGGTATTGGTGGATGGCGGTTACTGGCTGCACTCGGTATTGAGCCTGACGTCTGTCATCTGAACGAAGGGCATGCGGCTTTCGCCATTCTGGAGCGGGCGCGAAGTTTCATGAAATCGTCCGGACAGCCATTCGAAGTCGCACTAGCCGTTACGCGAGCGGGCAATCTCTTCACTACTCACACGGCGGTAGCCGCCGGTTTTGACCGTTTCGCTCCGGATCTGATTGAGCAATACCTGAAGAATTATGCTGAACAGCAGCTCGGAATAACCCTCCACGATTTGCTTGCGCTTGGTCGTCTGAACCCGAACGACTCGTCGGAAAATTTCAATATGGCCTATTTGGCAATTCGTGGGAGCGAAGCCGTGAATGGCGTAAGCCGTCTGCATGGAAGAGAGAGCCGGCACCTCTTTGCGCCACTTTTTCAGAGCTGGCCGCTGGACGAAATTCCGGTCGAACATATAACCAACGGCGTTCATGTACCGACCTGGGACTCCGTAGCGGCCGATGAACTTTGGACAAATGTTTGTGGAAAGGATCGTTGGCTAAGAGCGACAGAAACCTTGGAACAGGAGATACGCGACATTCCCGACGCAAAACTCTGGCAACTGCGCACCGATAGCCGCAAAGCTCTCATCGAATATGCACGCGAACGATTAAGTCGGCAATTGGCCTCATCTGGTGCATCCACCGAGACGGTTG
>JBDSEJ010000349.1:0-6380 GCA_039920105.1 Candidatus Nitrotoga sp.
TGAGGCGGTATTCGCAGCATCTTGAATAGATTTCGGAGGGGCAAATAAATAGATTCGGGTGTCAGGTCTCAATACTGTTCGTTAAAGAAAATAAAGATAAATAATATCAATATATTGAAAATATAAAACAGCCCTTCAAGCGCACTATCCGAATAGTTTTTGCACTCCACGGCCATTTATGTCTTCCATGATATGTAATTTCAAAGGTTTGGCTGAAGCAGTAGCAGTAGTATTCCAATACGGACAGATAATTGCTTATGCCAGGCCGCGTAGTGTAATACGGAATAATCAGAACTTGTCCGAGACCAATTCCACTTATATGTACAACAGTATTGGCCGTATTCGCGATACCAGCCGAGCTTACTGCTGCTATCAAAGCAAGATACAGTGATTTATTTTTAATTCTACATTGTCGTTAGGACCCTAACATCAATCTACAAATTATTTATCTTACTAAAAATAGCTACCGTCTTACTCCATCCATCCGGCTCCGCGTCTAGCGTCCATTTACTATAAATCTGTTAAAATCTTCGTTCAATTTTCAACAATTGCGGACTTTAAGAAGTAAAAAAATGAACCCTGATCTTAACCGCCTAAGCCCGTATCCATTCGAAAAACTCGCCAATTTATTTAGCTCAGTTGTACCCAACACGGCCTGTCAGCCTATTAAGCTGCATATTGGTGAACCAAAACATGCCACGCCGCGATTCATTAGTGATGCACTCAGTGCCAATCTGGCGGGGCTTTCAAATTATCCCACAACCGCAGGAAGTGACACGCTGCGTGCCAGCATTGGCAATTGGCTTGCGCAACGCTACAACCTCCCTGCGTTGGATGCAAAATCACAAGTCCTGCCGGTAAATGGCAGTCGTGAAGCACTGTTTGCTTTCGCCCAAGCGGTGATTGACCGTACGGGCGACAACCCCACTGTGGTTTGTCCTAATCCGTTCTATCAGATATACGAAGGCGCAACTCTGCTGGCAGGTGCTACGCCCTATTTCCTCAACACCCTGCCGGAAGATAACTTCGCTTTGAATTTTGATCAATTGCCGCAGGATGTTTGGCAGCGAACCCAGCTTATTTATGTTTGCTCGCCCGGCAACCCGACCGGGCGAGTAATGGAGCTTGCAGAATGGAAGACACTATTTGATCTGGCCGACCGTTACGGTTTCATCATTGCTGCCGACGAATGCTACTCTGAAATATATTTTGATACGCCGCCGCTTGGTGCGCTGCAAGCAGCACACCAATTGGGGCGCAGCGACTACCGCAATCTGGTATCTTTTTTCAGCCTGTCCAAGCGCTCTAACGTACCCGGTATGCGTTCCGGCTTTGTGGCGGGCGATGCAAAAATAATAGAGAAATTTACGCTGTATCGCACGTACCACGGCTGCGCCATGAATCCGGCAGTACAAGCGGCCAGCGCCGTTGCCTGGCAGGATGAAGCACATGTCGCCGAAAACCGCCGCCTATATACGGAAAAATTTTCACAGGTTATATCAATCCTGAAACCTTTACTGCCGGTGGTGTTGCCGGATGCCAGTTTTTACCTGTGGCTGCGGGTGCCTATAGCTGACACCCGCTTCGCGCAATACCTGCATCGAGACTATAATGTCACAGTGCTGCCCGGCAGCTTTCTGGCGCGTGAAGCACATGGCGTAAATCCGGGCGAAAATTTTATTCGCATCGCCTTGGTGGCAGAGCTAAGCGAAACTTTGGAAGCCGCGCATCGCATCGCCGAATTTATCCGCAAACTTGACTAGGAAAATCATGGAACATCTGCAACAGATTATCGAACCCGCCTTTGAACACCGTGCCGAAATTACCCCACGCAACGTTGATGCAAAATTGAAAGATGCGGTGGACACCGTTATAGGTCACCTTGACCATGGCACTTTAAGGGTGGCGGAAAAAATAGACGGTCAGTGGGTAACTCATCAATGGCTGAAAAAAGCAGTCCTATTGTCTTTCCGCATGGAAGACAATGCTTTTATCAAGGGCGGCTTTACCAATTATTACGACAAAGTACCGTCCAAGTTTGCTGACTACAATTCGCGCGATTTTCGGGACGGCGGCTTCCGCGTAGTACCACCAGCTTCAGCACGCAAAGGCTCATTCATAGCCAAAAACGTGGTCTTGATGCCTTCATACGTCAATATTGGCGCTTATGTGGATGAAGGCACTATGGTGGATACCTGGGCGACGGTTGGCTCTTGTGCGCAGATTGGCAAAAACGTGCACTTGAGTGGCGGAGTAGGCATCGGCGGCGTGCTGGAGCCAGTGCAGGCCAACCCGACCATCATCGAAGACAACTGCTTCATTGGTGCGCGCTCGGAAATTGTCGAAGGCGTAATTGTGGAAGAAGGTGCGGTGATTTCGATGGGTGTGTACATCGGGCAAAGCACCAAGATTTTCGATCGCGAAACTGGCGAAGTGCATTTTGGCCGCGTACCGGCAGGCTCGGTGGTCGTGTCCGGCAACCTGCCCTCCAAGGATGGCAGCTACAGCCTGTACTGCGCCGTAATTGTAAAGAAGGTAGATGCTAAGACTAGGTCAAAAGTCGGAATAAATGAGCTGCTACGCGGTATTTAAAGCCAGATTTAACTGGGGTGAAGATTATTAAGATCCTTACCCCTTTTCCCAGGTTTGCCCAGAGCGGCGATTTATGCCTGATTATATTGAACGCCAATCGATGGGTAGCATGAACTGAATGGCATCGTAGCTAATTACAAGTTACTCGTCGGCAAGCAATTTATTATCCTTGACCTAAGTTGCCCTCAATCAGTCTACTGGCGACTTCAACGATAACACCCTAACTAAAGCAACAATATTAAAATATATTAATGGATTCAATATGATGAAATTGTATGGCATTGCAAACTGTAGCACGGTCAAGAAAGCCCGCACTTGGCTGGAACAGCATAATGCCGACTATCAGTTTCACGATTATAAAAAACAGGGTCTTGAACCAGAACTGGCGCAGCGCTGGCTGCAACAGATAGGTTGGGAAAGTCTAATCAACCGTAAAGGTCTGACTTGGCGCGGTTTGTCGTCAGAACAAAAACAAGAAATTCAGAATAACAATAGCGCACTACCACTGCTGCTGGAAAAAACCAGCGTCATTAAACGTCCGCTGTTGGAACATGATGGCAAGCTGTTGCATATTGGCTTCGACGTTGTCAGCTACGAAAAAATTTTTAACATTAAATCTTAATAAATATATGTCCACACTTGAGCTTACCAAACAACTTATCGCCTGCCGTTCACTCACGCCTTTGGATGAAGGCTGTCTGGCTCTTATAGGCGCTCGCCTCGAGCCACTTGGATTTAAACTGGAAAAATTACGCTACGATAATGTGGACAATTTGTGGGCTAGGCGCGGCAGCGACGGTCCCGTGGTTTGTTTTGCCGGCCATACCGATGTCGTACCGACCGGCCCGTTAGACCAGTGGCATAGCGACCCATTTACTCCAACCATACGCGATGGATTGTTATATGGGCGCGGAGCTGCAGACATGAAAGGTTCACTGGCTGCCTTCGTTACCTCCATCGAAACATTTGTGGCAGCACACCCTGATCATGCCGGTTCAATTGCCTTGCTGCTAACTTCCGATGAGGAAGGCATAGCTGTGAATGGCACAGTCCGCGTAGTTGAGATGCTGCAAATGCGCGGCGAAAAGATTGATTACTTTATCGTGGGCGAACCCACCTCATCTAACAAAACCGGCGACACCATCAAAAACGGACGACGCGGTTCACTCTCAGGCATGCTTACCATAAAGGGGGTGCAAGGCCATATTGCTTACCCGCACCTTGCCAAAAATCCCATCCATCTTGCCGCTCCGGCGATTGCCGAGCTGGCCGCAATGGCATGGGATGATGGGAACACATACTTCCCGGCTACAACTTGGCAAATTTCCAACATACACAGTGGCACCGGGGCAACCAACGTCATTCCAGGTGAAGTGGAAATCACATTCAATTTTCGTTTTTCAACAGCGAGTACAGTGGACGAACTAAAAGCCAAGACGCACGCCATACTCGATCAGCATGGGCTGAATTATGTATTGGCCTGGTCACTCTCGGGAAAGCCCTATCTCACACCACGCGGCGATTTGGTAGACGCAATGGGCGCTGCTATTAAGGAAATAACCGGTATCGAAACCGAACTTTCCACCAGTGGTGGCACATCAGATGGCCGCTTCATAGCCGATATCTGCCCTCAAGTAATTGAGTTCGGTCCGCTTAACGCAACCATACATAAACTTAATGAATGCGTGTCCGTGGCCGACTTGGATGTATTGTCCGAAATCTACTGCCGCACACTGGCCAATCTTCTGGTTAATAAAATATGAGTGTATTACACCATTTTGACTGTATCAACGAACTCCATACGGTGCGTGACTGGTTGCGCTTTACGGTAAGTGCTTTCAACGAAGCAAAGCTCAGCTTTGGACATGGTTCAGCTAACGCATATGATGAAGCAGCCTACCTTATCCTTTATGCCCTGCATTTACCTCTGGATACTCTGGAACCTTTCCTTGATGCGCGACTGATTCCTGATGAAAAAAATGCGTTGGTCGCATTGCTCAAGCAGCGCGTAGACAATCGCACACCTGTCGCCTATCTGACACATGAAGCCTGGCTAGGTGACTATCGCTTCTATGTGGACAAGCGAGTCATTGTGCCACGCTCTTTTATAGCTGAACTGATACCGGAACAATTTGCGCCTTGGATAAACGATACGATGATCGTGACCAATGTGTTAGATCTATGCACTGGCAGCGGCTGTCTTGCTATTTTGGCGGCGCACGCATTCCCCAATGCGGTAGTGGATGCAGTTGATATTTCTCCAGACGCATTGGAAGTTGCTCAGTGTAATGTTGCCAACTATGGCTTGGAATACCGAATCAATCTGATAAAGTCAGATATATTTGCCAACCTGAAGGACAAACAATACGACGTCATCATCTGTAACCCACCGTATGTGGATGCGCCATCCATGATCACGTTACCGCCAGAATATCGGCATGAGCCGCAACTCGCTTTGGGCAGTGGTGCAGATGGACTAGATGCTACACGAGAAATATTGGAACATGCGGCCGAGCATCTCAATCCAAATGGATTGCTGGTGGTAGAGATCGGTCATAACCGTCACTCACTCGAGGTCGCCTACCCCAATCTGCCGTTTATCTGGCTGGAGGTATCCGCAGGGAGTGAATTTGTGTTTATGCTGCGGCGCGAAGATTTAATTTGAAACACCCTCAATATGATTTGACACTGCACTTGCAAAAATTAAGGTGCCGACTTTAAAAGTCGTGCACCCAAATGAACATTTTTCCATCACCAAGATCAATCGCCAAACTTGCGGAATAACCAGTTTTTACTATCTGGGACAACAAATAGCAAAGCACCATCATCGGCTGCACCAAATTCGGCATTGGTCATAATCTAAAATCTGCTGGATACGCTGCGCTTGCATTAGCTGGCTGCACTGATGATTTCATGGTTATTTCAACCTTGAAGCTGGATTTAAGTACATGGCACGAATATCCAAACCGTCCACGGTACTTACAAAACACTGGCTCAAACGATTACTCGTACTGTGGCCAGTATTAATCCGGCACGAATGAATCATGGGAGCTTAGCGTTGCAAGTTTAAGACGGTTTAAAAAACGGTCACTCACCTGCAACTTAATCTGGGGGATTGAATTGCTGATCAGATTGCCGAGTTAAAACCTATAGTTCGCGCTGTTTCCAAATATAGTCAATTCCTTTATGCTTGCATTTGCATTTTTGCAATTGAATTAAAGGGAATTCTTATGAAATATTTTCTTAGCGCTTTATTGTTGATAGTGTCTTCCGGATTGGCGTTTGCTGATGATTTTGACGCAGTGGAGACCAAGCTGAAAGCAGCGATGGCAGCCAAAGTAAGAACCGACGCTGAAAAAGAGCGCGATCGCGAACGTCGTCCAATCGAGACGCTTAAGTTTTTCGGTCTCAGGGATAAAATGAAGATTGTTGAGTTGATTCCTGGTGGCGGCTGGTACACCAAGTTATTGGCACCCGTTGTTCGAGACAAAGGTAAATATTATGCTGCGTTGGGCACAGATGGTATTGCCAAGTCCGTCATATCCGAACCAGGGTTTGAGGATGTGCAGATTGTCGCTAAAGACTCAAAGATGTACAAACCGGAAGGCGCCCGCCTTTATACCCTTGAGACCAAAGGCTTAGGTGTGACCGATGCGGACATGGTTTTGACATTTCGTAATTATCACAATTTCGATTTAGCAGGTCGTGCGGCCATGAACGGGGCTGCTTATGATGCCTTGAAATCGGGGGGAGTTTACGCCGTTGTTGACCACACACGCCGCCACATG
>JBDSEJ010000350.1:0-1647 GCA_039920105.1 Candidatus Nitrotoga sp.
TCGGCTTTTTGGCTTTCCCAAAGAATCTTTCTGGTCACATTTATAGGCATGCTAGCGCTTTCCGCTAACGCCTACGCTGCTGAAATCCCACTTACGCTGGCCGAAGCCCAGCGTCGCGCCATTGATCACTCGCGTCAACTCGCTGCGCAGGATTTCAGCGTTGCTGCTTCGCGTGACCTGGCGGTTGTAGCCGGCCAATTGCCTGATCCTGTTCTCAGAATCGGCATCGACAATTTGCCTTTCAACGGCATGGACCGTTTTAGTCTCACGAACGACTTCATGACTATGCGTAGGATAGGCGTGATGCAGGAAGTCACACGCGCTGATAAGCGTCAATTGCGTACAGACCGGTTCGAGCGTGAAGCGGAAAAGACCGTTGCCGAGAAATCCGCAACGGCAGCTGCAATCGAACGCAATACCGCGCTGGCCTGGCTTGACCGTTACTATGCGGAAGCGATGGCGACCGTCATTGCAGAACAAAGTGGGCAAGCCAAGCTGGAAATTCAGGCAGCCGAAGGCGCGTATCGTGGGGGTCGCGGCAATCTGGCCGACATCTTCGCGGCCCGTGGTGCGCTGGCCGTACTGGATGATCGCGCCAGTGAATTACAGCGTCGCGTTCGAAATGCCAAGACTATGCTGGCGCGCTGGATCGGTGATGCCGCTGACATGCCGCTGGCAAAAAAACCTGCCACCGACCTCATCCGTCTGGATCCAGCCACGCTTGATACCCAGCTTGTCCACCATCCACAAATTGCCATGTTCACCAAGCAGGAAGAAATCGCTGTGGCGGGAGCGAAGCTCGCACAAGCCAACAAAAAATCCGATTGGAGCGTGGAGCTGGCGTACCAACAACGTGGCTCCGCTTTTTCTGACATGGTTTCAATCGGTGTCTCGATTCCTTTGCAGTGGAATCAAAAGAACCGCCAGGATCGAGAGCTATCATCCAAACTGGCGCTGGTCGAACAAGCAAAGGCTGAGCGAGAGGATATGCTGCGCGGGCACATTGCGCAAACCCGCGTAATGATCAACGAATGGGAAAATAATCGCGAACGTCATGGCCGTTACCAGCGCGAACTGATTCCGCTGGCGAATGCACGCGCGTTAGCAACAAAAGCTGCTTACCGAGGTGGCAAGGCCAGTCTTGCCGACGTAATTTTGGCACGTCGCAACGAAATCGACGTGCGCATCCAGGCACTGCAACTGGCGACTGACACCGACCGGCTGTGGGCGGAAATCAATTTCTTGTTTCCCACGAATGGGGTTGCTGCGCACGCAGCGATGGTCATGAAGGATACGAAATGAACAGAAAGCGTATCCTCTTTGTACTCGCAGTGTCAGGTATCGTCAGTGCAGCCGGATATGGACTTTATTGGGTCGGCATGAACCAGGGCATGAAAATGGCTGCCCCGATGAGGAGCACGACTGAAGCTCCAGAAAACAGTGGACAGAAGGCCAGCAACTCTGAAAGGAAAGTGCTGTATTGGCACGACCCGATGGTCCCGGGCCAAAAGTTCGACAAACCGGGCAAGTCGCCCTTTATGGATATGCAATTGGTACCAGTGTATGCAGACGACGCAGGCGATGAAGGAAAAGTCACCATCAGCTCTCGCGTACAGCAAAATCTGGGAATTCGTACAGCCGAAGTAA
>JBDSEJ010000351.1:0-4959 GCA_039920105.1 Candidatus Nitrotoga sp.
GCGCGTAAATCATGCGACACCGAATAGCTGAATGCCTCCAGCTCTTGGTTGGCCGCAGCCAGCTGCGCGGTTCGTTGCGCTACTTGATCTTCCAATTCCACAGACGCACGCCGTAGGCGCTTAATTACCAGTGTGAATGCCCCCAAACCCAGAGCCAGCAGCGTGCCAAAAAGAATGAAGATGTCGCGCAGATCGGTGCGACTTTGCGCCTCTACACTATCTAATGGTCGAACAATCTCCAGCACACCGCGCACGTCACCCACTTTCCAGTTACGCTTTGGGCTGTCCAGACGTGCATTGTGGCAACTTACGCACTCCGCGAGCATCACATCCGCCGTAGCATAGCGCAGAGATGCACGTCCCTGAAAGTTTTCAAAACGGTAGTAAGGCTGTTGCGGGCGCGCCCTCAAAGCAGCCAAAGCCTGCTGCTCAAAATCATCATGCGCGCCGCCATCAGTACGCCAGGGAAATGGGTAGTCGCTATATAAACGCACCACCATGCCAGAACCGTGCAAGCTAACTCTTCTGCCCAGTTCCATACTGAAGGTGGCAGGCAATGGGATAGCTCCCGGTTTGTTCTGATAGTCGTGGGTTACTTCAATGTTGTGGCCGTTAACGCGATCCACAACTTCAGAAGTGTATAAATTGCGGAGTTCCATTAGCGAGTCTGCATGCATGGAAATGCCCTGCAGTGCTGCGGATTGCACCAGCGTAGTAGTGGCGTTTGATAAATACCATAGAGCAAGCAGCGTACCGCTACAAAAAATAATACTTAACACCAGGATGGTGTGCTTATAGAGTGGAAGCAGGCATGCTGTCCAAAGCCTACTCAATTGTTGGCGCAAGCCGGACGAGTTTACGGATAAGTTTGCTGATCGCATGGCGCATTTCCCTTCAGACATACAGCCAATCAAGTGCAAAAATTAACAATCGCATACCGGAGTTAAACACTCTTGACATCACGCCTGCGTCAAACCAATTTCGGCCAGCTTGCACCTGACTAATCCGACTGCACTTCCAGCACAGTCAGCGGCTTCTGCTTCTCTCCCACTTCGCCCAGATTGCTACGGCGAGTCACATGAACTCAGCTCTTCACCTTCACTCTCTTTAATGGCAGACGCTTGGCGACTTGAGATGCGTCTGCCACCCATTTCAAGCAAGTGCTACCCCGAAATTCCTGCGTGTAGATCCCTCCTGATATCCGTTCCATCCAAGTCCTCAGTTTCACGTGTTATACAGAAACGTCAGACTCCATTTTTTTCAGTCTACATCAGCCCGGGATTAACAGACATGGGAAATTACAAGTCATCTAAGACGGTTTGAACCAAATCACGAATGACGCCTTCTTCGTCAGCAGAGATGCATAGCACGGGCTTAGAGTCGGCGGAGCTGATCCAAACACTGTTGGCATGGTTAGCTGCAGCATCCAGAGATAAACCAAGAAAGCCAAGTTGTTCGCAAATGTACTCTCGTATCTGCGGCGCGTGTTCGCCGATTCCGCCGCTGAAAACCAGCGCGTCAATGCCACCTGCCTTGGCCGCAAATGCACCAATGGCGGCGCGCACTTGACGGCAGAAGTAACTCACTGCAAAACAGGCGTCATCACTATGACTCTCCAATAAGCGATGCATTTCACTGCTCTCTCCGGCAGACAAAGCGAGCAGCCCCATGCGATGATATATCAGGTCGCTTAAGGCCTCGATATCGTAATGCTTTGCCAACTCCAGCATCACGCCCGGATCCAGATCGCCACTGCGCGTGCCCATCGGGATGCCGCCAGCCGGCGTATAACCCATGGTGGTATCGATTGATTTCAACCCTTCCAACAGGCACAGGCTGGCGCCCGCACCCAAGTGCGCAACCACGATTTGACCCTGTGAAATCTCTCCCACCAGTGACGGAAGCTTGGATGCGATGTAGGCATAATTGAGGCCATGGAAGCCATACCGCCGCATACCGAGATCACACGGTATTGGCAGGCGGCGCGCAAGTTCCGGCATGGTGTGATGAAACGCGGTATCAAAACAGGCGACTTGCGGCGCGTCAAATCGCGCCTGGCACAGCTCCACCCCGAGCAAATTGCAGGGCATGTGCAGCGGTGCAAGATGAGTTATACCTTCCAGCCGCTTGATTTCTGCCGCGTCAATTAATCTTGCAAAATCTAACACTTCTCCGCCATGCACAAAGCTGTGGCCGATTGCATTCGGCACTTCTCCATCCAGATCCCTCAGCAACGTGTCAAAAGCTTCAGCGTGGTTTTTACCGACTTGACCGTAGCGCCAGTCACGACGCGTGCCGTCGGTGCGGAACAAGCTTGCCTTGAGGCTGGATGAACCACTGTTGAGGGTTAGGATGGCATGACTCATTGCGACCATTTCCAGTTACGTATCTCGGGCATGTCTTCGCCGAACTGGTGAATGTATTGCTTGTGCTCGTTAAGTTTGTCGCGCATACGTTGTTTAATATGTGCCGCTTGCGCCTGTAACATGGGCACCCGGTTTGCCACATCCATCACCAAATGAAAGCGGTCAATTGTGTTCAACACAACCATATCAAATGGCGTGGTGGTGGTGCCCTCTTCCTTGTAGCCGCGCACATGCAGATTGCCGTGGTTGGTGCGTCGATATGCAAGCCTGTGAATTAGCCACGGATAACCGTGGTAGGCAAAAATGATTGGCTTGTTGATGGTGAACAGGGAATCAAACTCCTTGCTGTCCAAGCCGTGTGGGTGTTCCTCTTGCGGTTGCAAGGTCATCAAGTCAACCACGTTAATGAAGCGGATTTTAAGATCGGGCGTTAGCTGCCGCAAGATGTCAATGGCCGCCAACATTTCCAGTGTGGGCACATCGCCTGCCGCTGCCAGAACCACATCCGGCTCCCCAGCCTGATCGTTGCAAGCCCATTCCCACAGGCCAATACCTGCACTGGTATGGTTGATGGCGGTCTTCATGTCCAGCCATTGTTGTGCAGGCTGTTTACCAGCGACGATGACATTCACCAAATTGCGGCTGCGCACGCACTGGTCGGCAACACAAAGAAGAGTATTGGCGTCTGGAGGCAGATATACGCGAATAATATCAGCCTTCTTATTCATCACGTGGTCAATAAATCCAGGATCCTGATGCGAAAAACCGTTGTGATCCTGTCGCCAGACGTGCGAGGTAAGCAGAATATTTAGTGAGGCTATGGGGCGGCGCCAGGGAATCTCGCCGCACACCTTGAGCCATTTTGCATGCTGGTTGAACATCGAATCCACAATGTGGATGAAGGCTTCATAGCACGAGAATAATCCATGGCGACCGGTGAGCAGATAACCTTCCAGCCAACCTTGGCAAGCGTGTTCGGATAAGATCTCCATCACGCGGCCATCAGGCGCGAGATGATCGTCGGATTCATTTCGCTGCGCCATCCAAGCGCGATCCGTCACTTCGAACAGCGCACCCAGCCGATTGGAGGCAGTTTCGTCCGGACCGAACACGCGAAAGTTATCGCTATTTTTCTGCATGATGTCGCGCAGAAAATATCCCATCACTCGAGTAGCTTCAGCGATACTGCTGCCGGGTGAGTCCACTGTCACAGCGTAGTTCCGGAAGTCCGGCAGACGCAGATCACGCAGCAGAATTCCGCCGTTGGCATGGGGATTAGCTCCCATGCGGCGCACGCCCGTTGGTGCAAGCGCCGCCAGTTCGGCCTTAAGTGTGCCATTACTATCAAACAACTCTTCCGGCCGGTAGGATTTCATCCAGCATTCAAGCAGTCGCATATGCTCTGGCTTCTCCATGTCACCGAATGGCACCTGATGCGAACGCCAACTGCCTTCTGTTTTCTTTCCGTCCACCGATTTCGGACCGGTCCATCCCTTGGGGCTACATAATACGATCATGGGCCAAAGTGGACGATCCACAATGCTACCCTCCCGCGCCTTATGTTGAATGTCGCGAATCTCGGCAATCACCGTATCTACAGTAGCAGCCATCAGCGGATGCATAACCCTGGGATCGTCACCCTCCACAAAATAAGGCTTGTGCCCATAGCCCTCGAAAAGACTCGTCAGTTCTTCCCGACTGATGCGTGCTAATAGGGTTGGGCTAGCGATTTTGTAACCGTTGAGATGAAGGATGGGCAATACAGCTCCATCCGTGCGGGGGTTAAGAAATTTATTGGAATGCCAGGATGTTGCCAGCGGCCCGGTTTCTGCTTCTCCATCCCCAACCACACAACAGGCGATAAGATCGGGATTGTCAAACACCGCACCATACGCATGAAAGAGTGAATAGCCCAACTCGCCCCCTTCGTTGATGGAACCGGGTGTCTCCGGTGCGGCATGGCTTGGTATGCCGCCCGGAAAAGAGAACTGGCGGAACAATCGCCGCATGCCCTCCTCGTCCCGGGAAATATCGGAATACATTTCACTATATGTGCCTTCGAGGTATGTATTGGCCACCACAGCCGGGCCACCGTGGCCGGGGCCAGCGACAAAAAACATGTTTAGATCGAGTGCACTTACAACCCTATTCATGTGCGCGTAGATAAAATTGAGTCCCGGTGTGGTACCCCAGTGGCCCAACAGGCGCCGCTTGATGTGCGCCAGTTCCAGCGGTACTTTCAACAGCGGATTGTCCAGCAGATAAATCTGCCCGACAGAGAGATAGTTGGCGGCGCGCCAATAAGCGTCAATCCGATAAAGTTCGTCTGGTGTCAAAGCGATGGTAGTTGGCAGCATTTGCTGTCGGTGGGGCTGGAGGAATTCGCGGCGTCGGCGAAGCCGTTCGTGGAAGCGGATGGACTGCCTATTACCGAGAACTACACCGCGGTGATCGCGGCGGTGAAGGACAAGGTGCGTTTGTTTGTCGACGTTCCTGCGGCGGTGGATTTCCTGCTCAAGGAGGATTTCGAATTTGACGGGGAAGCCGTGGCGAAGGTGCGTGGCAACGTAGCGGCGGGCAGTTTACTAGGAAC
>JBDSEJ010000352.1:0-4446 GCA_039920105.1 Candidatus Nitrotoga sp.
GGCTGCGATTCGCCGTGGAGAACTTGCGCCAGGACGGGTAACGGAAATCAGTGCGCCCGATGCAAAATCAATTCGTGCAAAAGTCGGATTGAGTCAGGCTGAGTTTGCCCGGTTAATTGGCGTCAAATTGGCTACCCTGAGAAATTGGGAACAGCATCGTCGCCAACCGACTGGAGCCGCTGCCGCATTATTGACTATCGTAGAAAAAGAGCCAGAAGCAGCACTGAGGGCGCTACACTCTTATAAATAAATCCCCACATTCTTGCATCGCAAGTCTGTGTCCACGCTTTGCACAAGAGCAATGCTTTTGTGCCTATTCAAAATCACTCAGTCTAGCGTAGCTAGTCTGTGACTACGCCTTCACAAGTGCGCCTACATTTATGGCTGTTTAGCCCTTGACTTTCGATTTCAATTCGGCTCGCCGGTTCGGACAAATCTGGTAACTGGGTTATCAACGTTCAGATTTAATTGCGGCGCGCCCGGAGCGATTCGAACGCCCTTCCCCTTGGTTCGTAGGATCCAAGGATAACGACTAAGTCTTTAATTATAAATATATTACAGTGTTCGCGACACTCAAAAATAGTTCAAATTAGCTACAGGAATGCCCGCAAAGCATTAAAGTGATACGGTTTTAACTACAGGTAGGTAAAGTATCTACCTTCTCCAGTTCGCTCAAATCCTCAACGCCAGCCATGTCTGCCAGCATGCCAGTATATTTCTTTAATTGCGTTTGCAGAGCTGATAAATCATTGCGGAATTGCTGACGCCGTTGCACATCCTGCAAGGCGTCTTCCAACGCAAGCTTGTGCCAACATGCTGTAAAAGGGCGCATGATCTGATTCAACATGACCACCGCCAATTTAGTGAACTCCCCACATTCACGCCCATGCCGCCGGATAATTTCTCGCGTAATGGGAAAGAGGAAATAAATGCTATCCAAGGCTGCCTGTTCGTCACCAGTTTGAACCATCAAAGGCTGGGTAGAAATGCGGGTCAGCAGCTCAATGTACATCTCCCACGCCGCTGACTTATCCGGGTCGCCGGGCTGCCATTCCATTTCCATAAACTTGAGATTAATCTTTAGAGAAGCCATGTCCCAGTTTTCCAGCCATTTATTCCATTTCATAATCTGTATTTCCTGACCGATAATTTATTCAAACAACCACGCCATAGAAGCAGGCACTTGAATCTGTTCATCCAGAATCTGTTGCTTTAGTGTTTCAAGCTTGGCCATCGTTTCCATCTTTTCTTTAGTTTTATCAAGTTTGGCCAGACGAATCGACAGGTTATACAGGCTCTTGGCCAAATCAGGCCCGTAGGCTGCGAAGTTTTCTTTTGCCAGTTGTTCGCGAATATCAACTGCCCGTTTGATGGCTTGCAGGGCGGCCTCTCGTTCGCCATTGTCGGCCTGACGATTCGACAGGGTGTTCAGGCTCCTGGCCAAATCAGGCCCGAAGGCTGCGAAATTTTCTTTTGCCAGTTGCTTGCAAATATCAACTGCCCGTTTGATGGCTTGCAAGGCGGCCTCTCGTTCGCCACTTGCGGCCAGACGAATCGACAGGGTATTCAGGAATTGCGCTTGCATTTGCGGAGAATCGGCTTGCGCCAATAGTGCCTGGTTAGTCGCGATCGCTAAGGGCAACAAAGTGCGTTCCAGGGTGTTTCGAACCAGGGCTGAGGCCAACTTTTCGCAACGTTCAGGATCCGGGCATACCCAATCAATCAGACTTCGCAATGGCCAGGGTCGGTCCAATGTATTTTGCGCATCGTGAATCAGACGCCCAAATATGGAACTGGCGACTGCAGTATTGGTAGCGGCTTCCAGCCCACAGTATTGCCATGCACCGGACTGATCACCTGCCAGTTCGGTCAAGACGTAGTCCATTAAATCTGCTGAAAGAAGGTCAGGCTGTAGCGCATGAATGGAACCGTTTATCCATAAGCTGGTTCCTTTGAGTTGCCGTAAGGTGGGGAGTTTAATATCTAGATTCAGCTTTGCACTTGCCTCGATTAAGTAACGTAATGCCTCGCTCTCAATTTGACCTGATATTGCTGCCACGGCACGCAGCATGACCAGACTATACTCATCGACATTCAATTTCTTCGCCTCTGCTTTAAGGCGTATGATTTCGTATTTTTGGACCAGGTCGCGAATAATTTCCTTGCCGCCCAACTCTTTTGCATTGGGATCTAACATTAAGCGTATGGTCAGCGCCAATATTAATAACGGCCGACGGTGCAGATCCTTTTTTTGCTGCCATTGCCGGTAAGATTCCTGCGCCAGAAGGGGCGCGGTAGAGTGCACCTGCTTAAGTTCTTGCAGCCGTCGCCAAGCTTCCCGGAACAAATCCCATGAAGCTGAATCGTTTGCGGCCAGACTGGGTAACTCGATGCGAAGGGCCACCAAGCTGTCAGTGGATTGGGTAAGTTTTTGCAGGAAATCGCCATTGCGGCTCAGCAGTAATATCCTTAGTTTGCGCGCAGGTTCCGGCATGAGCGCAAGGGATTCCAGTAGTGATGCCGCCTTATCGGGGCGTTGCTCCGGATAGTCAATCACCAGCAAGGTTCCCGAGCTGCCGGTATACCAGCATCGCTCCAGCTCTAATCCTTGGGCCTCACCAGCCTGCCAGCCTTTTTCTTTCAATTGCTCAGCCAACATGAAGGCCAAACGAGTCTTGCCCACACCGCCTTCTCCCATGATCAGGCAGACACTGATTTTGGCTTTGGCGTCCGCCCAGCTGTGCAAGGACTTCAATTCATTTTCCCTGCCAAACATTTTGGTGAGACGGCTTTTCCAGTCCAACAAATAGGCAATGCTATCGGGATTGTGGCTGGCACTGAGGTCGGGAATGCGGAGGCAAAATTCCCCTCGCCCCTCACTGATATGACATTCTTCCCCCTGCCATTGGATATGCAATCCACTGAGCCAGTAGTTGAGCGTTTGCAGCAGATCATCTGGAGCATTTGCCTGTTCCCGGATCAATTGACGCAAATGGTCGGGGTCATCCCCTCGCACCATGCCGGCCAGAATAAGGTGGGGCAATGGATCATCCAGATTGTGGAACCGGAGGGCATGGGTGCCCTGGAGAAAAGGTGAGAGTTTGGAAATATCTTCCGGTGAGGCACCGGGCAGGAGTACCGGAATAATGCAATCTTGGCGTTGTTCAATCTGACGACGCAATGCAACGTCGGTTTCTGCCTGCTGGTAAGGACCAACGCCATGTGTACCAATAAAGATCAGAATAGTGCGACTGTCGGTTAACCCGGTTTCCAGATTCCTGAGCCACTGGTCGCGAGGCAGGATGTCCCATTTATCAAGGAAACAGCGCAAGCCTTGGGCTTCCAACCGCGCAGTAATTTTTTCCACAGCTGGCTTGTCGGCAGTGGTGTGAGATACAAAGGCGTGAAACCTATGATCTACCATAAATATTCCTGTTATTTTTTTTACAGGCAGAATCGAAAGAATCGAATATCAATCATGCCTCAAAATAACTTATCTTAATCTTATAATCAATTAATCTGAATAACATTACTTATCTAATAAGTATCTCGACAGCATGTACAGGTGACCTTTGTTTCGCCTAAACTCTCGTGAAATCGTAGACTTGTCCACGCCCATGTTTTGGGCAATCCGAGTTTGATTCAAACCCGCTTGTTTCAATCCATAAATCTGATATCGTTGCCCGCTGGCGAGCTGCTTATATGTCTTCATCTGTACTCCTTTTACTTGGTCGTTTAAGTGGCTCAGATATTAACGCAGCGCGCCACCTCAATTAAATTACCAAAGTTGCACTTCAGAGTTGAATCCACCTTGCTCAATCTTAATGTTCTAGTAATAGCCGTAGCGTTCATTAGCTTTAGTGCCCAGTTTAATCGTGTTAGATGAAAAATTAAAAAGGCTTACACCCCAATGAACTTTTTAGCCATTCCTTAATATGAGATCAATGGGCAGCCCCCGTTAATCACATGTCTTTACTATTAGCGATGGCAACCGTACCGCGGGGTTGGCCAAGATTTGCATTGCGTAACCGCAGAGCGTTGCCTATCACTGATACCGAACTTAACGCCATCGCAGCACTCGCGATCATCGGGCTTAATAGCAGACCAAACCAGGGGTACAGTGCTCCCGCTGCAATTGGCACACCAATCAGGTTATAAGCGAATGCAAAAAACAAATTCTGTTTAATATTTCGCATCGTTGCCTGGCTAAGCAAACGTGCACGCACTATGCCCAACAAGTCGCCCTTCACTAAGACAATGCGCGCACTATTCATTGCGATGTCGGTTCCGGTCCCCATAGCGATACCAACATTCGCTTGAGCAAGTGCTGGCGCGTCATTGACACCGTCGCCCGCCATCGCCACGATGTGGCCCGCTGCCTGCAGCGTTTGCACATGCTGATATTTATCGCCTGGCATGACGTTCGCTTTAACATCATCGATGCCA
>JBDSEJ010000353.1:0-2082 GCA_039920105.1 Candidatus Nitrotoga sp.
TCATGGTATTTGCGGTCGCAACAAACATTACATCAGACAAGTCATATTCGACTTCGACATAATGATCAACAAATGTATGGTTCTGCTCTGGATCAAGTACTTCAAGTAACGCTGACGAAGGGTCTCCACGAAAATCCATACCCATCTTATCAACTTCGTCGAGCAGGAATAACGGGTTTTTTACGCCAACTTTGGCCATGTTCTGCAAAATTTTGCCAGGCATAGAACCAATATATGTACGACGATGACCACGTATTTCTGATTCATCCCGCACTCCACCTAGCGACATACGAATAAATTTACGTCCCGTAGCCCGTGCAATAGACTGACCTAGCGAAGTTTTACCAACACCAGGCGGCCCAACCAAACAAAGGATAGGAGCTTTCATTTTGTCGACGCGTTGCTGTACTGCCAGATATTCCACTATACGTTCTTTAACCTTCTCCAATCCATAATGATCAGTTTCCAAAACTTCTTCTGCAGATTTCAAATCATTGTTAATCTTTGTTTTCTTTTTCCATGGCAAACCAACCAGCACGTCGATATAGTTACGTACTACTGTCGCTTCCGCAGACATCGGGGACATTAAGCGCAATTTTTTCATTTCGGCTTCAGCCTTTGCACGCGCTTCCTTTGGCAAGTGCGCTGCCTTTATTTTCTTTGCCAACTCCTCAAAATCTGCACCATCTTCACCTTCGCCTAACTCTTTCTGGATCGCTTTTACCTGTTCATTCAAGTAATACTCGCGTTGGCTCTTTTCCATCTGCCGTTTAACGCGTCCGCGAATTCGCTTTTCTACTTGCAGGATGTCGAGTTCGGCTTCCAGTAGGCCCAACAAATGATCAAGGCGCTTTCGAACATCGAAAATTTCCAATATCTCCTGTTTTTGCTCCAGCTTAAGTGGCAAATGAGCAGCTATGGTATCCGCTAATCGCCCGGAATCTTCAATGCCTGCCAAAGAAGTCAGTGTTTCGGGCGGAACCCTCTTATTCAGCTTAACATATTGATCAAATTGGTTAATTATTGCGCGACGCATTGCTTCTGCTTCATTACCCAAGCAGTCATCAATAGGAACTGGATCAATGTCCGCGTCAAAATGACTTTTTTCGTCCAGAACACGCAATATTTTAGCGCGTTGAGTACCTTCCACAAGAACCTTAACGGTTCCGTCAGGCAATTTGAGCATTTGCAAAATATTCGCAATACTACCAACGCGATACAAATCATCCGCGCCAGGCTCATCTTTAGCTGCAGCTTTTTGTGCTACCAAAACAATGCTCTTACCCGCCTCCATTGCGGATTCAAGCGCCTTGATTGATTTTGCGCGCCCAACAAACAATGGAATTACCATATGTGGAAACACTACAACATCTCGTAAAGGAAGTAATGGAAAAAAGCTGGTAACAAGTACATTAGTATCATGCTCAGTCATGGCAGGAAACTCCTCTGTGGATTAACTTGACAATTAGATGAGGGCGCTACGATATAATTCAAGTCAAGATACAAAATCGCATGCATTAACTTATAAGAGACCGATATAAATCATTAGGCCGCCCTGGATGTATCAGCGTAAATAACAATCGGTTTAATATCTCCATTGGGGCCACTTACATCTAGCACAACCTTGCTCACATTGCTCAAGGAAGGCAGGTCATACATAATGTCAAGCAAAGAATGTTCCAAAATGGAACGCAAACCGCGAGCGCCCGCTTTACGTTCCAGTGCTTTCTTAGCGATAGCCTGCAACACACCCTCATGGAATTCCATATCCACGCCTTCCATCGCAAACAGTTTATGATATTGTTTGGTCAATGCATTTTTTGGTTCAGTCAAAATTTGAATTAATGCCGTCTCATCCAATTCCTCCAAAGTAGCAACTACAGGCAGGCGTCCCACAAATTCGGGGATCAAACCAAACTTGATCAAATCTTCTGGCTCAACATTACGTAACACCACACCTACACTCTTTTTGTCACCAGTTTTGGCAAGGCTTGCGCTAAAACCAATACTGGCTTTCTCA
The DNA here is from genome assembly GCA_039920105.1 of Candidatus Nitrotoga sp. Lineage (GTDB taxonomy): Bacteria > Pseudomonadota > Gammaproteobacteria > Burkholderiales > Gallionellaceae > Nitrotoga. Next base: position 2,021 of record JBDSEJ010000353.1, read on the forward strand.
GAACGACTGAGAATAACTTTTTCCATGCCATCGAAGGCACCGCCACATATAAAAAGAATGTT
>JBDSEJ010000354.1:0-2936 GCA_039920105.1 Candidatus Nitrotoga sp.
TAAGTTGCATTATATGTGACGCACTACACTAGTTAAACTATTAGATACGGCCGAGTGAAGCTTGAGGTGCCGACTCTGCGGAGCATGACTGTTCGATAGGTTTAAACGACTCCTGGCCTGATCAATAGTAAAAATAAGCAATAAGCATAAAATGCCATCGCACATCATATAACCCCTTCGATCGTGCGATACCGCACAGACAATTGAGCCTAATTAAGGTATTTTACATTCGCTTTTTTTTCTATTGTTATTGAGAGTAACTATTGATACAGTCAAGTGAAGTTTGAAGTTGGAGCTAATGTATCTGTTGGAGTTTTACAAGGCAGAAAAGCTCAAACATCTCTTGGTAAGTTGAATAGACATCGTATGTAACAAATTAGGCCAGCTTACTTCCACACCACACTGACATTCGATCACTTTATAAAACAATTGACCAAGGTTATGCTAGAATAAATAACAGTTTAGCTCGACAATTTATGACCGGTTCGAATTAATAGCAATGCTGGATAAGCTCTTATTTCAACCAAATATAAAGTTAATGAATTCAGGACGGATTTGCATATAACTGAGATAATATTTATAAGAATAAATATTTAATGCAATGACGTTTTTCGACAACTACTTCATATTGGAATCAGCCAAAATCCAAAGCTAACCTAATTACAAAGTCAAAGCTATTCTAAAGTTTTACGTGTAGCATCCGATGACCCATCATAAAGCTAGTAAAATCTCAGCAGATTTACATTCGACAAGTTTAAAAAAAGTTGATTTCATTTAAGAATCATGAGGAAGAGTTAGATATCCCTTTAGCGCACTTACTATCAAAAATAATGATCGCAAACTTAAGGAAGTCCAGATGAATACCCCGCATACAAATATCATAAAATTACTAGCTTTTTTTGCTATAACACTTTCGACCTTAGCCCTTGGAGGCTGTTCAAGCACCAAACGTATAACTCTTTCTCCAACAGATGAACCACCCTCACATGACTACATCATTGGCCCCGGTGACAGCATCAACATAATAGTCTGGCACAATCCAGAGGTCTCCATGTCGGTCCCAGTTCGACCAGATGGCAAAATTACCACCCCATTGGTAGAAGACTTGCCCGCCATGGGAAAGACGTCAACACATTTAGCCCGTGATATCGAAAAATCACTGGGCAGGTTCATTCAAGATCCGATTGTGACGGTTATTGTGACGGGTTTCATTGGGCCATATACTGAGCAGATCCGTGTAATAGGGGAGGCGGGCAAACCTCAAGCTCTTAGCTATAACAACGGGATGTCACTCATGGATGTCTTGATTGCCGTAGGCGGTATTACTGATTTTGCCGCAGGCAACAAGGCTAGCATTATTCGCAACATCAATGGGAAGTCTCAGCATATTGCTGTCCGACTTGATGATCTAATTCAGGATGCGGACCTTTCAGCCAATATACCGGTGCGCCCAGGGGATGTTTTAGTAATACCTGAAAGTTTCTTTTAATAGATATTTGCTTTCATAATTTGTACTGGCCTGGTTTAAAAATCAGGCTTCACACACCTAACTGTTTCAATACACTCCATACCAAAATGGCCACTCCGTAATGCACTTTCGGAACATTGTTAATTTAAAACTGATACCCACACCATTATGGAGAGTTTGACAAAATGGAGGAACTAATATCCCTGATACTTTCCTATTTAAAGGGAATATGGAAATACCGATGGTATGCGGTGGTTATTGCATGGATTGTTGTATTGATTGGAGGGTTTAAGATAAATACCTTACCCAATAATTATGAGGCTTCTGCGAGAGTTTTCGTGGATACCCGAACTATCTTAAAGCCATTATTGGCAGGCATGACAACTGTTCCCAACATGGAACAGCAGGTTTCAATCATGAGTCGTACACTACTTAGTCGTCCAAACGTAGAACGAGCTATGCGAATGGTGGATCTAGATATCAAGGCTATAGATGCCAAGGACCATGAACGGCTAGTTAGTAATATGATGAGCCAGATCAAGATCAGCGGAAGTAATAGTGCTGACCTCTATGTTATTTCCTATAACCATCAAAATCCAACAATTGCAAAAAATGTAGTCCAGTCCATCCTAACTATATTTGTCGAAGGGAGCTTTGGGGATCAGAAAAAAGACTCCGAAAAAGCAATTAAATTTATTGATGAGCAAATCAAGAATTATGAAGATCGACTAGTCATTGCTGAAAAGGCTGTCACTGATTTTCAAATAAAGAATAGAGGTCTTTTGCCTCGGGACGGTGATTATGGCTCCCAACTTCAAGCAATTTCAGATAGCCTGAATGAAGCAAAATTGGGGCTGCGTGAAGCAGAGCAAGCGCGAAACGCTATTAAAAATCAAATTGAAGATACCGCACCTTCTGATGACCTTAAAACAGATCAAGCTCCATTAGCTCCATCAGCTATCGTCAACCCGGAAATTGACGCTAGGATCCAAACGCTAAATAATGACATGGATGCCTTGCGGCTGCGCTTTACAGAACGCCATCCGGATGTTATTTCAATCAAGCATCTGATTGCAAAACTTGAAGAGCGCAAACTGGAGGAAGCTAAACTTCAAAAACCCGTCATCAATCGAGATCGGGGTAAAAGTTATAGCCCAATGCTGCAACAACTTAATGTTTCTTTATCAGAGGCCGAAGCCAGAGTCGCCGCAATGAAGGCCCGAGTAGAAGAATATTCATCTCGCAGCAATCAATTAAATGCACTGACTGTTGCGAAGCCCCAAGTGGCAGAACAATTTTCTCAGCTAAACCGTGATTATCAAATCAATAAACAAAATTATGAAAGTCTCATAGGACGCAGAGAGTCCGCAAAGCTGTCAGGGGAATTAAGTGCTACTTCAGATATGCTGACTTTCAAGGTCATAGATCCACCTACGGTTCCACTTGTTCCTTCGGGACCAAACCGATT
>JBDSEJ010000355.1:0-2738 GCA_039920105.1 Candidatus Nitrotoga sp.
CTCCACACCGCACTCTGCCATGAAAATACGGTAACCCAATGGGCGAAACAGTCGATTTAGGGGCGCCAGGATATTTATCTCGTCATCGACGAACAGTATCGTTGCCAGCTTATCTTGCGGCTCACTCATGCGCGTCCCCTTTTTCTGAATAACTGCTCCCTCCTGGCTCATCGTATTCATGCTTACTCATCCTCTATTGACTGATCGGCAACCACAATCGGAAAACCGTGCCTTTGCCGACCTCGCTTTTCACCTCGATCCGCCCGTGATGCTTTTGCAGGATGCCGTAGGACAGGGATAAACCCAGCCCCTTTCCCATGCCGATCGGCTTGGTGGTGAAGAACGGATCGAAGATCTTCTTCATGTGCTCCGGCGTAATACCCTTTCCGGTATCGGCGATGTCCACCCACACCTCATCGCCTTGCTGTCCCGTACGGATGGTGACCGTGCCATGCTCTTCCATGGCATGCGAGGCATTCACCAGCAGATTCATGACCACCTGATTTAGCTGTGAGGGCAAGCACTCCACCTCGGGAATGACGCCATACTCCTTGACGACTACTGCCTTGTAGTTAATCTCATTACTAACAATGCTCAGCGTTCTGTCGATGCCGTTGTGCAGGTCAGCGAAATGGCACTCGTCAGTCGCGTCAACTCGTGAGAAGTCTTTCAGGTTCTGCACAATATTCTTGACCCGGGTGATGCCGTCTTTTGATTCATCCATCAACACGCGCAAATCTTCCTTTAAAAAATCTATGTCCAGTTTGACTTTTGCTACATTGAGCTTTGCAAGCACCCCAGCATCACTTATCGCGCTTTCAGACTGTTCGTAAAGATCGAGCATAGTGAAGCAGTCCTGCACATATTTCGCCAGTGTGCCCAGATTGGAATAAACGTAGCCTATCGGGTTGTAGATCTCGTGCGCCACACCCGCCGCCAATAGGCCGATAGAGGCCATCTTTTCGGATTGCAGCCGATGGCTTTGCGCTTCTTCCAGCATGGCGTTCAATTTCTGAAGCTCCACCATTCGTCGCGTCTGTTCTCTATTCAACTGGATGTTATTCAAAGCAAAACTGACCATACCTAGTAGCACAGACCCATGTTCTACGTCCTCCTCCGAAAATGGCGAGCTTTCGGTTTGCTGGCATCTGTCGACCAATTTATTTACCGAGATGCAGCCGACAGTCCTGCCTTCAATCTTCAACGGCCAGCAGATTGCTGAATTGTTCGATAAGTCGTCGCATCTCTCTCTTAGGCGCTTAAAACGCGTATCGGTGGAAACATCGCCGTTCAGCAACACGGCTTTCCCTTCCTGTACCACCCAGCCTAGTATCCCTTGACCTATATTGATCTGCTTGCCAATGACTCCGTCCGGCAGGTCGATGCCAGCAACTATGGTCAGACTGCTTTCAACATGATTCAGTAGTGCGAGTGAGCCGCTGTGGGCCTCAAACGCGCCCAAAATGTGTTCCAAGATGCCTTTATACATGGATGAAGTATCTTCCGATTTTACGGCTTCCTGACTCAAGTGATTCAGCTTGTAAATCCAATCAATTGCATTTAGTTGGTCCATATTCATATCTTTCATCTCTATTAGGTGATCTGAGTCAAACTGGCTGCGGCCTCAAGTTGATCAGATTGCGGAAGGTACGCTTCAATGCGTTCCCATGTCATTTGCATCCGACCAAACGATACATCAGATAATCTTGCTATCAGTTGTTCTCCGTCTTCTCCGTTTTCCAGTAATGTCGCTATATGCACAAGGCACAATATTGGGTCGAAAGCTTCCCGTTGTGCCGGCCAGCGCCAGTCACGAACAACCCTTTCGATCTCTTGTGGAAAGTTCCATAGCTGCATCATATCCGCGCCAATTTCGGCATGATCGAAACCAAGCACGGACCGCTCAATTTCGATTAACTCCACATCTGTGATCGCCTGCTGTTGCAGCTCAGCGAACTCTTGCGGCATACAAAGATCCAGCACTAACTGCCCAATGTCGTGAAACATGCCAGCGGTAAAAACAGTTTCCTGGTTCATTCGGAAACACTGCGCCGGCGCACTAGAATATGCAGCCACACGAAAGCTGCGCCGCCAATAATTTTGCCGGTCGAAAGAACTATCGATAGAGGGCGGAAAAATTTGCACCATTCCTGCCGACAGAACCAGAGAGCGAACCGTATTGAACCCCAGCACGGTGACCGCATCCTTTATGGGGCCAATCTTGCGTGGCATCCCATAAAAAGAAGAGTTCGACACTCGCAATACCTTGGCACATAGCCCTTGGTCTTGCATGATTTTGTGGGCCAGCAATGTGGTGTCTAAATCTGTAACGCTGAAACTGGCAATCACCTCTTGTACGATCAAAGGCAAGGAAGGTAGTTGGTGCAACCTGGCAATAACTTCATTTTTACTAATTATCGTGGACACACTTATTCCTCTAGAGTGACATGATCATCAATATTCAAAGGTTCGATTTGCGAACCTTCATTAATGATCAACAATACACCGTTAGAATTTGAAAATGTCCCCATAGAACGGCACCAATAATCGATACTGCGTCCATTCAGGATGTACTGTTTCGCGTCTGCATATTGCAGATGTACGCTTGACAAGATCTCGCTTAAAAAATCGGCCGGAATAATCGCGTCAGCCAATTCGCCCAGCAACGGCTTCTTGCCATCTGCTGACAGCAACAGATGAGCCCGCTGGTTGGCAATGGCGATCAACCCCTCCTCTCC
>JBDSEJ010000356.1:0-3198 GCA_039920105.1 Candidatus Nitrotoga sp.
TGCCCGTGTAATCTTCTGGAGTTTCCACCTCAACCGACATCATCGGTTCGAGTAGCACTGGGCTTGCTTTACGCATACCATCTTTGAAGCCCATCGAAGCAGCCATTTTGAAAGCATTTTCATTGGAGTCCACATCGTGATAAGAACCATCAAATAATGTAACTTTAATATCAACCACAGGGAAACCAGCCAAAACCCCATTCGGCAATGTATCTTCCAAGCCTTTTTTTACTGCCGGGATAAATTCACGCGGAACAGACCCGCCTTTAATGGCGTCAACAAATTCAAAACCCATACCCGTTTCGTTTGGCTCAATCTTTAACCATACATGGCCAAACTGACCTCGTCCACCTGATTGTTTAACGAATTTACCCTCAACTTCAACAATCTTACGTATCGCTTCGCGGTAAGCTACTTGTGGTGCGCCTACATTCGCCTCAACGCCAAATTCACGTTTCATGCGCTCAACCAAAACTTCCAAGTGCAGCTCACCCATGCCGGAAATAATAGTTTGACCAGATTCCAAGTCAGTATGCACGCGGAACGAAGGATCCTCTTTCGCTAAACGGTTTAGCGCCATACCCATTTTTTCTTGATCAACCTTTGTCTTCGGCTCAACAGCAATATGAATCACAGGCTCAGGAAATATCATGCGCTCCAATGTAATCAAATTGGCCGGGTCACACAAAGTCTCACCAGTAGTCGCCTCTTTTAAACCCACAGCAGCAGCAATATCACCTGCAAAAACTTCTTTAATTTCTTCTCGCTCGTTAGCATGCATCAACAGGATGCGACCAATACGCTCTTTCTTACCCTTGATAGGGTTGTATACCGTATCACCAGCTTTCAATTGACCTGAATAGACGCGGAAAAATATTAATTGCCCGACGAATGGATCAGTCATAATCTTAAACGCCAACGCTGAGAAAGGCTCATCGTCGGAAGCCCTACGCTCCCCCACTGCCCCATCTTCTAGCTCACCTTTAACAGGCGGAATGTCAATCGGCGAAGGAAGATAATCAACCACCGCGTCTAGCATAGCCTGCACACCTTTGTTTTTAAAGGCAGAACCACATAACATCGGCACTATTTCGCTGGCAATCGTACGTATTCTTAAGCACTGCTTAATCTCTAATTCAGTTAAGTCACCTTCTTCAAGGTACTTATTCATCATCTCTTCAGTTGCCTCGGCAGCACTTTCTACCATTTTCGCACGCCATTCCTGCGATAGGGTTAGCAGGTTAGCGGGAATATCTCGCAATTCAAACTTCATGCCTTGAGAAGCTTCTTCCCAATAAATTGCCTTCATGCGCACCAAGTCGATCACACCCTCAAACTTTTCTTCCGCACCAATTGGCAATTGAATTGGAACAACATTCGCACGCAAACGAGTACGCATTTGCTCGTAAACATTAAAAAAGTTCGCTCCAGATCGATCCATCTTATTAACAAAAGCCAAGCGGGGGACCTTATATTTGTTTGCTTGTCGCCAGACAGTTTCGGACTGTGGCTGCACACCCCCCACGGCACAATAAACCATGCAAGCACCATCCAACACGCGCATAGACCGCTCAACCTCAATAGTAAAATCAACATGCCCAGGCGTGTCAATAATATTAATTCTATATTCAGGCAAGCTGGAATCCATACCCTTCCAGTAGCAAGTTGTCGCAGCCGACGTAATGGTAATACCACGCTCCTGCTCCTGCTCCATCCAGTCCATCACAGCGGCACCATCATGCACCTCGCCGATTTTGTGCGAGACCCCTGTATAAAACAATACACGTTCAGTCGTCGTAGTTTTACCCGCGTCAATATGTGCGCTAATGCCGATATTTCTATATCGCTCGATTAATGTTTTCCGTGCCACAGTAATTACCTAACTTATAAGTTCTTCAGAAACAACTAAAATACTAGAAACGAAAGTGCGAAAAGGCTTTATTTGCCTCAGCCATTCGATGCACTTCTTCACGCTTTTTAACTGCGCCACCACGGCTTTCTGAGGCGTCGAGCAATTCGCCAGCCAATCGCATACCCATAGACTTTTCACCACGTTTGCGTGCGAAATCTTTAAGCCAGCGCATTGCCAAAGCCATACGGCGCGAAGGACGAACTTCGACAGGAACCTGGTAGTTCGCCCCTCCGACACGACGACTTTTAACCTCAACCTGCGGCTTCACATTAGCCAATGCAAGGTTAAACACCTCAATCGGGTCTTTACCGCTTTTCTTAACAATTTGCTCCAAAGCACCATAAAGAATGCGCTCAGCAACAGATTTTTTACCTGCCGTCATTAAAACATTAACAAACTTGGATAGATCTTGGTTGTTATATTTTGGATCCGGCAATATTTCGCGCTTCGGGACTTCTCTACGTCTTGGCATATCTTAAACCTCGTTTTTAACCGGCTAATTCAATAAACTGAGCATTCCGTAAATTCTAAACTAAAGATCAGTTAAGCTTTTTTTGGACGTTTAGCACCATACTTGGAGCGGGATTGCTTGCGATCCTTTACCCCTGCCGTATCCAGACTTCCCCGAACCATATGGTATCGAACACCGGGCAAATCCTTTACACGACCACCACGTATAAGCACCACCGAGTGCTCTTGCAAGTTATGGCCTTCACCGCCAATGTAAGAAATCACCTCAAAACCATTTGTTAGTCGAACCTTGGCAACCTTACGTAAGGCAGAGTTTGGCTTCTTTGGTGTCGTAGTATAAACACGTGTACACACCCCCCGCTTTTGGGGGCTCCCACCCAGAGCGGGAACTTTACTTTTAATAGGTTCTGCAACACGCGGCTTGCGTACTAATTGATTGATGGTTGGCATTATCTAAATTTTCCTAAAAAATCTTATACATCAAAATGATACTTACATCCACCCAAACCAGACAGTTTTTTAAAGTTTTAGCAGCGGACAAAATGACCGCGCATTCTATTGAGGAAAACCCAACCTGTCAAGCAAGCTGGTTATCTTGAGTTTCAGGTGTCAGTCCACCTTCACTTAACACCGCCGCGGAAGCACTTAGTACCAGCCTCTGTTTACGTCGTGTGGCGTGATATGCCAAGCCCGTACCTGCTGGTATTAAGCGACCGACTATGACGTTCTCCTTCAGGCCACGTAACTCGTCTCGCTTGCCCATAATCGCAGCCTCAGTAAGAACACGAGTAGTTTCCTGGAAGGATGCCGCGGAA
>JBDSEJ010000357.1:0-1660 GCA_039920105.1 Candidatus Nitrotoga sp.
CCCCCTGTGTCAGACTAGTTGTCGCCTCTAAATTTTACTTAAATTTAGGAGGAAGCAATGGCATCACGTTATACGGAAGCATTTATCGAGCAGGCATTAATCAAGGTATATTCTCGTGGCGACAGGACGATAAAGTCGGTTGCGGAAGAGCTGAACGTCAACTGTCACACGGTAAAAAATTGGATGAAAAGGAAATCTGCGAAAGTTGGCAAGCCCGATGTATCAGCAAAAGAGAAGCGTCCCCGCGACTGGAATTCAGAGGCGCAATTGTTGGCGCTGCATGAAACTCACGGTCTGGAAGGTGAGGCATTACAGACCTGGTGTCGTGAAAACGGGCTGTTTGCCCATCATCTGACGAGCTGGAAAACGGCCTTTTGTGCCGATGGCAAGGCATCTCCCGGCACCAGTGAAATACGTGTATTGAAAGAAGAAAACGTCCAGCTCAAGCGTGAATTGGTACGCAAGGAAAAGGCATTAGCGGAGGCTGCTGCGTTGCTTATTTTACAAAAAAAGTTCCGCGCGCTCTGGGAGGACGAGGTCAAATGACCCCCCTCGCAGAGCGCGGCCAAATCATCCAGCTTGTGTCGAAAGCAGTGACGTCAGGTGCACGTCAAGCGCGTGCCTGTTCGGTTATCTCGTTGAGCCAGCGTACCTTGCAACGCTGGCAACTCGACCCACTGTGCGGCGATCAACGCCCCGTGCGGTTGCAAGAGCCCAAAAACAGACTCAGTGAACTGGAGCGCAAACGCCTGCTGTCGGTGGTGAACTCGGACGAATATGGCAGCCTGCCGCCGAGTCAAATCGTGCCAATTTTAGCCGACAAAGGCCAATACATCGCTTCCGAATCAACTTGTTACCGAGTTCTAAAAGCTGAAAAGCAGCTTGTTCATCGAGGGGCTGAACGTCCGTCGCAACGACGCCACAAGCCGCGCGCACTCTTTGCCACAGCACCCAATCAACTGTTCAGTTGGGACATCACTTATCTGCCGACGCTGGTCATGGGATGCTATTTTTACCTGTATCTATTCATGGATATTTTTAGCCGAAAGATTGTCGGCTGGCAGATTTATGACGTGGAAAGCAGCGAGCTGGCGGGCGAAGTGATGCGCGATATTTGTACACGGGAAGGCATCTCACGGAATCAGGTGGTGCTGCATTCCGACAATGGCAGTCCGATGAAAGGTGCCACCATGCTTGCCACCTTGCAGGCACTGGGCGTGATGCCCTCGTTTAGTCGCCCGTCGGTTAGCAACGACAACCCCTATTCGGAATCGCTATTCAAAACGTTGAAATATCGTCCCGACTATCCGCTGCATCCATTCGAGGATCTGTTAGAAGCCAGGCTATGGGTGAGTACGTTTGTAGATTGGTACAATAATGAGCATCGTCACAGTGCTATCGGCTTTGTGACGCCTACGCAGCGCCATAAGGGTCTGGATGCCGAGTTACTGCAGAAGCGTGTCAAGGTCTATGAGGCGGCAAAACAGGCGTATCCTGAACGCTGGAGCGGTGATACGCGAAACTGGCAGTACGTCAGCGTGGTTCACCTGAATCCAGATCAAAAATTAATCATAGCGGCTGAACAAAAGGAGGGAAATACGGGGCTAAAAATGGCAGCATAATTCATACGTTGAGGCGACAACTAGCTTGACAGTCACCG
>JBDSEJ010000358.1:0-3462 GCA_039920105.1 Candidatus Nitrotoga sp.
ATTTGCCGCGTATGCAGAAAATTAATCTAACGTATTATTTCCATTATGAGTGAACTACAAATTAGCTTGCTCGGCATCGGCATCGCCGTAGTACTGGTGATATTTATTTATAACTGGTGGCAGCAACGACAGTATCGGCGCAAGTTCAGTGCGGTGTTTAAGCACAGACATGAGGACGCATTGTATCGCCATGCTGAAGAAATTCAGACAGATGAATTGCCGGTCGAGACGGTCGAGCAGCCCGTGCCTACTGTTAATATATTGCCCAATGAATCGCAAAACGGGTTCACGGTAGATCCTTTGTGTGCGTTGCTGGGTGAAGAAACCGATTACATTGCTGTGATTTCGCCTAAAAGCCCGGTGAGATCAGATGCGCTGGCATTGTTGTGGCAAAAACGCTTCGATTTTGGTAAAAGTGTCCATGTGTGCGGTTTGAATGCGGAGAGCGGCGAATGGGAGAAAGTCATTGCTGATAGCCTCTTGGCCTATACGTCATTTAAGCTGGCGTTGCAATTGGTTAATCGTTCCGGTGGTGTGAATGAAGCTAAATTGAAGGATTTTCGTGATCTGGGAAGAGCAATTGCAGCACAATCGCATGCTGGCGTTGCACTCCCGGACGTGGCAAAAACTGCAGCGCGCGCTCTAGAGTTGGATAACTTCTGCGCAGGTGTAGATCAGATGATAGGCCTTAATATATTGCCCAGCGATGAACATATATTATCGGGCAATGATGTCGCGCGCGTGGCTAAGCAGCACAATTTAAGTTTGCAAGCGGACGGTGCATTTCACTTGATTGATACGCACGGACATACTTTGTTCAGTTTGTGCAATGAAGACAATACGCCATTTCAACACCATACTTTGGATAAAGTGCGTGTTGCGGGCCTGACTTTGTTGCTGGATGTGCCACTTGTGGAGCAGCCTTCGCTAGGTTTTGACCAAATGGTGGTTATGGCAAGACAACTGGCTAGTGAATTTCATGCAACCATGGTGGACGCGCATCATGTGCCATTAAGCGAAGGGGGTATTACGCTCATTCGTGAGAGGATTGCCACCGTTGAAGCTGAAATGCGAGCCAGCCACATTATTGCGGGTAGCGCCCAAGCGCGCAGGTTGTTTTCTTAGATTTTTCTTTCAGATTAGGTTTCATTGATGAGTGAATCGGTGCTGCAGCGTATCGCGCATTTGCGTAGTGAAATCGAGCGACACAATTACCAATATCATACGTTGGATGCGCCACTAATTACCGACGCGGAATTTGATGCAATGTTCCGTGAACTACAAGCTCTTGAAATGCAATATCCCTCACTCGCTACGCCGGACTCGCCTACCCAGCGAGTTGGTGCTACGCCGCGGTTATCATTTACCAAAGTAATACATCGCTTGCCGATGCTTTCGCTTAACAACGCCTTCAATGAAGAAGAGGTGAGGGCTTTTGATGTTCGTACCCGCGAGACATTGGGCGTGGCCGAAGTAGAGTATTCCGTAGAACCTAAATTTGATGGCTTGGCCGTCACGCTCACCTATCGCGATGGAGTATTTGTGCAGGGCGCGACGCGCGGCGATGGCGAGGTTGGTGAAGATGTGACGCAAAATCTGCGCACTGTCAGGAATATTCCATTGAGATTGGATTCAGGGCGATTAGCCAAGCCTATTCCTCTTATAGAGATACGCGGTGAGGTGATGATGTTCAAGGCTGATTTTATCGCGTTGAACCGCCAGCAAGCAGGTAATGGCGACAAGCTGTTTGCCAATCCACGTAATGCCGCAGCAGGTTCGTTGCGCCAGCTCAATTCACGAATTACATCCGGTCGGCATCTGAGTTTTTTAGCCTATGGAGCAGGCGTGGTCGAAGGATTCATATTGCCTGACACACATGCCGAACAGTTGGAGTGTTTGCAAAAACTGTCTGTGTCGGTACCACAGGAACGCCGTGTAGTGAACGGATTCGACGGATTAATTGTCTATTATCGTGAAATTGGTGAGCTACGCAAAACGCTGCCCTACGAAATTGACGGCGTAGTATATAAAGTCAATAACATCTCTCAACAAACCCAACTGGGCTATGTTTCGCGGGCACCACGCTTTGCACTTGCGCATAAGTTTCCGGCAGAAGAAGCATTGACTACCGTGTTAGATATTGAGGTGCAGGTTGGTCGTACTGGCGTATTGACTCCAGTTGCGCGCTTGGCCCCTATCTTTGTTGGTGGAGTAACGGTGACCAATGCCACGCTGCACAACGAAGAAGAATTGCGTCGCAAGGATATCCGCATCGGTGATACTGTAAGTGTCCGGCGTGCTGGCGATGTCATTCCAGAAGTGGTGCGCACGTTGATTGAGCGACGTCCGGCTGATGCGCGCGAATTTGTCATGCCGCGAATTTGTCCGTCGTGTGGCGCACATGTCGCCAGGTTGATAGACGAGGCGGCATGGCGTTGCAGCGGCGGATTGTTTTGCCCGGCGCAACGCAAACAGGCGCTGTTACATTTCGCCAGCCGCCGCGCGCTGGACATCGAGAGCTTGGGCGACAAACTGGTGGAGCAACTGGTGGATGGCGACATTGTGCAGACACCTGCAGATATTTATCGGCTCAACATGAACGCACTCGCCAATCTGGAAGGTATGCGCGAGACATCCGCAAAAAAACTGCTGAGAGCGATAAAGCACAGAAAGCAGACCACGCTGGCACGATTCATCTACTCGCTTGGCATACGCAACGTGGGCGAGACCACGGCGAAAGATTTGGCCAAGCACTTCGGCTCGCTGGAAAATATCATAAATGCGGAAGAGGATCGTCTGCAACAAGTTTCCGATGTCGGGCCCATTGTGGCTCAAAGCATCACAGCGTTTTTTGCTGAGCCGCATAATCGTGAAGTCATCACGCAATTGCGAGAGAGCGGGATAAGCTGGGATGAGCACGAAGGTCAGAAAACCACAGACCTGCCGTTGACTGGCAAAACCTTCGTGTTGACTGGTACATTTGGCATGAGCCGCGATGAAGCCAAGGAGAGATTGGAATCGCTTGGAGCAAAGGTTAGCAACAGCGTGTCGAAGAAAACAGATTACTTGGTGGCAGGCGTAGAGGCGGGCAGTAAGCTGGTAAAGGCACGAGAATTTGGGGTGCTGGTCATAGATGAGCAAGCGTTATTGCAATTGTTAGAAAAACACTTGCATGGTGGGCAAACATGAAACTGTTTTCACACCCTACCAGACTTCTTGCAATTTTTTGAGGCGCGCACCATGAAAATTCATCGTTTGATTACTGAGCCAATTCGTCCAAATTTAACTTGGGATGAGAGATGGGACAGCACTGACCGAGGGTTGGTCGCATGTTGGGAGCGCGGTCGCGCGAAGAGTTTGGAAGACGCAATACTTGCACAGCAAGCACGTAATGGGCAACTCATGATTTTGCCGTGGAAAGGTGGTGTCGAGAAACCTGTAAAAACTAAACAGAAGTATGGT
>JBDSEJ010000359.1:0-4501 GCA_039920105.1 Candidatus Nitrotoga sp.
AGGGAAGTTCGCCCCTGTTTCTGGCGAATAGCGCAGCATGTCTTCATAGGAAACGCCTTGGCGGCTTTTCGGAGCGGGGTGAAACGGATGGCCAAAAATCAGCGATTGTTCGGATTCAATGAATGCCTGTAATGGTTCCGGCGAAAAACGTCCGGGGTGGGAGGCGCACAGCACGGCAGTAGTTACTGCAACGCTGTCGTGAATTTGTTGCATTAACTCATCGTTCACAGGCAGTTTATTATTCAATGACATTTCCCGTAGCAAAAGCCCCGCCAACATTTGCCAATCTAGCAAGGCCCAGGGCTTTCCTGGGGACTTGGAATAAAATTGCGATTGGTAGCGGTAATTGCTAGTGGGGGAAGCACCGTCGACTACCGTGAGCAGACGATCTCCGGTAAGCGGCAGCCGAACGTGCATGATACGGCCACCTTTACGCTGCAAAGCCAGTCGTATGGATACGGGATTATCGTTTTGGCCGAATAAAGGCCCCACGCTTAACTGCCCTTCCGGGCCCGCCACCTCACGGCAATAACAGTTGAGCAATATTTCCATAGAGCGTCGGCCGGCTTCCTGATGAGCGATTTGTACGGAGTCGATGGCTTCGGCCAAATTGTTGGTATGCATGGTTCCTCCTAATTGGTAATGACTAAGAATTGTTTATGTGTAAACGATAAGCCGCTAAGCCAGCAAGATATAAGCCAGCGACGAACAAAGTGAGCGCGCCGATAAAAAAAGGTGCGCGTAAATCGAGCATTTGTACTGCAGTACCGGCAATCAAACCGGCGATAACGGCGCCCCATTTGGAATTACTTTCGAACCAGCCGAAGGTGCGTCCCGCATTACCACTGGTTACGATGCCCGCGATCAGCGCATGCAAGCCTATGAAGCCGATGGTCATGCTGAACCCCATTACGATGCGCCAGGCAATCACGGCAGGCAGCGACGGAAACAGCGCCTGACCGAACAGTGATGCAGCTAGCAACAAATATGATAAAGACAGCATGAACACCAAGCCGCGCTGTCCCAGATAACGACTCAATGGCACTGCGCACAATAAATAGACCAAATGTGGGAGCCCAAATAACAGCCCGGCTATAGCCGGCGATACTGAGCCGCAATCAGCTTGAATAAAGGGAATAAAATAAGGAAAAGTGATTACGGTGGCAAATATGAACGCGAACTGCAAGGCGTAGACTTGCTGAGACGTGGCTTCTCTCACTTTACTCGTGGCCTGTATCGGTGCTTTAGTCGCCGTTTGTGCTTGGTAAACAGGCAACCATCCAATGAACAGCGCAGCGATTAGCGGTAACAGCGCCAGGTAACGGTATAACTCAAGAGGGGATTCAACAGTCATTAGCAGGCCCAATCCCGCCGGTGCGATCACCAGCGCGGCCCGTGCAGACCACTGCATCAACGTCAGACTGCGGGTTAGATCTGTACCGCTTACTACGGTTGCCAAATAAGCGTTGGATGCGGCGAAGGTCCCGCCGAGTAGACCTTGCAATGATAAAGCAATGAAGAATACCCAGATATTAGGGGCAAACCCGGCAAGCAGAAAACTTCCCGCCAATCCTAGTTGAGCGCGCAGCAATAACGGCTTCTTGCCGTATTTATCGGCCAACTTTCCCCACCACGGGCTGCTTATTGCAGTAAAAAAAGTTGGCATGACATATAACCATCCAGCCAGATAGGTAGCTTCGCTGTGCAATGATTTATTGAGTATCAATGCAAAAAACGGCGGCATGCCAAGCGCTGCGAAAGCTGCAATAAAGTGGCAAACCATGATGGTGGCAACGATACGCCGCCGCTCATTTTTCAAGTCGACCTCAAAAAATTAGGCGCGCTACGTCCATAGAATTTGTTGACATCTGTAGCACCCGTTTCGGCTTTTTCAGCCAGGGTGGCAGCGATCAGCAGGTATTTGATATAAAGCCGATCATCTTCGAGTAGAAGTTGATTTGCCAGCTTTGTATTTTCGCCATCTGCCGCTAATTCCGACAAAATGATTTCGATTCGTAGCCTAATGCGGGAATAGAGAATGGTGGCAGGCAAGCCGAGAATAGCTGCGAAGCGCTCGACCAATACGGCAATATTAAGTTGCAAGGTAATCGTCGTGAACATTTGTGCTAGTGGCAACTCGTCTGCAACAACAATGCGTCGGTCCTGCAATTCGGCAACATGAGACGCCAAATTCGGCCAACGCCGAGCGAGATAGTCAAAATGGATGCGCGCCGAATCGTTATCTTTCAGCAACAAGCGCAGCCGTGGTTCTTTCAGGCTTAATACGACAACGGAATTTTGTTGATTTGATTCAAGGGCTATGCCATAACGCAGCCACAACAGCAAATGTAAGCGCAATGTTAGTTCAAGATAATCATTTAAAAAAGCTTCAAGATCGCCTTCGTAGAATTGCACCGCTGCTTCCTCGGCAACCGTGTTTCCAGCCGCCGTTTGGGCCAATAGCGCTGCCACCGGGATCAGCGTGCTTTCGCGCAGATCGTCGGCCGGATAATGGCGCAGGATGTAGCCGAGGAACATCCGGTTGTCGACATGTCCACCACAATCTTCGCGTGTCAGCAGCAGACGACCGACAATTGACGGTTCACACGCGGCAATATCAGTAAGCAAGGTTTGGATGCTGTGACCGTCCTGAATCGTACTTGGCTTAATAGTGCGAATATTTTTCGTACCAAGAGTGCGGATTGTCAGCGGCAACTTCAAATGCCATTCCGGTGTATCGAGCATCACAACAGTACGAACCGAAAGCGTCGGCACGACCCTGAGATAAGCACGTGGAGCGCGAATTACATCATGCAATCCAGCCTCACCAAGAAGATTAGCAAGTTCATGTTCCCATACGAACGGATGTATCGGAATCAAGGCGTGCGTATTCACCATCGCGGCAGGCAGACCGACGGCTTCGAAAGTAGGCCATACAAGCGGCAGGCTATGTTTGTTGCCTATGCTCGGGTGATAGAGGGCGAGGGGCACAGCTAGCCAGTGCAACAAGATACAACGCTGAAATTCAGGACCGTAAGTGGCGAGTGCTTCGGCATCGAAACCGAGTTTTGCGCGCGCAGTAGGATAAAACGGATGATCGAGAAACGCACCGAGTCGATCATAATGCAGCAGGCAGGTATGCCAATTTGGCAGCTGCGTGCCTGTCGCTAAGCCATGCAGCTCGAGTAACTGTGTAAACCAGCGTTCGCGTTCCGTTTCGCTGACTTGGCGATGCTCAGCGGCAACCTGGCACTCTGTCGCGAATGCTTTAAACGGAAGTATTGCGGCTGGGTGAAGGCCACGAGTGAAACAAGTGATAATGTCCTCTATCGCATACAGCTCCCTAACCTGCTCACCCTCCTCCCATAGCAGCGGGAATCCGGCTCCACACCAATCTTGCATGAATGTGGATTTGACGACTGGAATCCACAAGCAGTCGTCAACATAGAAATGGGTTACCTTGAGCCAAACAAAGTTAATCTTTGCATACTTACCTAACCCCGCAGGCAATGAGGCGTTCTGTATAAGCTCTGAACGGCTAACACATTCGCGTACGTCTTCGCGCAGCAATGTATCAATTACTCGATGACAAATATATACAGCATGTTTGGCGTCAGTGTGCTCCAGACGGGTATCGTTAATAGTTTCCTTGGCAATCGTTTTCATGCGTCGATCTTCCATGCTAAACCATTAGTGATTCGATCTATCTCCACACCTAAACATTGGGCATCTGAACCCGCTCCACGCAGTACTCCAAGATAATCTTTATTAGAGTTGGTCAGATGGATAATATCGCCGATCATACGTAGCGGCTTATAAGTGACCTGAATGTCATCTGCATACCGCACAAATGCTTCCGGCGCGTCGGCAAGCCGGCCCGCAGAGTGCGCGGTAAAGTAACGAATTAATCCTGCATCGGGAGCAATATTCAAATGCGGGAGAGACTCACCCATATAGAGGCGTAAAACAATTTCAAATAACGGAATGTCGAGCGTGTCTTGCATTAAAAATTCGCGATAATCGCCAATATTACGATAGTTTATTTCGATCAGGCGAGGACCTTTATCGGTCATAACAAATTCTGTGTGGCACGCGCCAAACCCAACACCAAAACTGCGAATAATGTTGACCACTTGGGTTTCTTGCGCGTTTGTTAACCCTGTCCCCCAGCTTGCCTCTAGCTCGACAAAATGCGGTGGCGGAGACAGTTTCACTTTAAATCCACCGAGTACGCAGACTTTCTTATCGTCACCAATAGTTTCCAGTGTGTAGAGGAGACCTTCGATATATTCTTCGAGAAGCAAAGGTTGTTCCGGTAGAGCACTCCAAGCAGCAGCACATTGCGCCTCGAGTTCAGCACGGCTGTAACTCAGGCTGACCTGCTGGCTGGCAACGCCTTCACGAGGCTTGACGATACATGGAAATGGAACGCTTTCCAAAACTTGAGTAAGCGCCGTTTTATCGCAGACAACCGCAAACCAGAGCATATCGAGACCGCGAG